>JBPYFF010000328.1:0-5478 GCA_051984455.1 Acidimicrobiales bacterium
TGCCGGACGCCAAATGGGGGGAGACCATCAAGGCGCTGGTCGTGCTGCGGGAGGGCCAAACGACAAGTGAGCAGGACCTGATCGAGTTCGCCCGCCAGCGGATGGCCCACTTCAAGTGCCCCACGTCCGTGGAGTTCCGCCCGAGCCTGGTCCGCACCGCCACTGGCAAGTTGCAGAAGTTCAAGCTCCGGGGGCCCTACTGGGAGGGCAGGACCCGCCAGGTGAACTGAGCCGGTCCGCCGGCCGGGGGTGCATCGCGTCGCGGGCGCGTGGCGCCCCATGCCCGGAACAGTGTGACCGGTGGCTCAATGTTGGTATCAACCTAATTGAGCGCAGAGGGAACAAGTTTGCTCCTCCTCGACGTTACCCTGGGCGACCTTACAAGATTACGAAGCAGGTAAACCATGGCTGCCCTCGACATTTCTGCATTGCCGCTCTTGCCGCTGAACACCGGGGTCGTGCTGCCGGGCATGGTCGTTACGCTGGCCCTCGAGACCCCCGAAGCCAAGGCGGCCGTCGACGCGGCCCGTGGGGCGGGCGACCAGGTGCTGCTCGTGCCGCGCCTCTCCGGTCCGGCCGGCCACGACGGCACAGACGCGGGTTCCGGCCGCTTTGCCCGGGTCGGAACCGTGGCGCGGGTGGAGAACGCCGGTGACCTTCCCGGCGGTGTCCGGGGGGTCGTCGTCCGTGGTCTCCACCGGGCTGGTCTCGGCGCGGGCGCGACCGGGACAGGCAACGCCCTGTGGGTGTCGCTCGAGCGCGCCGACGAAACGAGGACTGATACCGAACGGGCCGGGGAGCTGGCGCGGGAGTACCGGCTGGTCATCGAGAGCATCCTGGAGCGCAGGGGGGCAGGCCGGTTTGCGGAGCTGCTGCAGGGAGTGTCCGATCCCGGCGCCATCGCCGACACGGCCGGATACTGGCCCGAGCTGGCCCTCGAGCGAAAGGTTGAGCTGCTCGAGACCCTGGACGTCGAAGAGCGGCTGTCCAAAGCCGTCGCCTGGGTCCGGGAGCTGCTGGCCGAGCTCGAGCTGAAGGAGCGGATCCGCACTGACGTCGCTGAGGGGATGGAGAAGACCCAGCGAGAGTTCTTGCTGCGCCAGCAGCTGGCGGCTATCCGCAAGGAGCTGGGCGATACCCCGCAGGACGGCGGCGACGACTACCGGAGCAAGCTCGAGACGCTGAGCGCACCCGACGCGGTGCGGGTCGCGATCGAAAAGGAAATCGACCGGCTGGAGCGCACCAACGAGCAGAGCCCGGAGGGTGGATGGATCCGGACCTGGCTCGACACCATGTTCGAACTGCCCTGGGGTGTCCAGTCCGACGACCGGCTCGACGTCAATGCCGCTCGAGCCACGCTCGACGCCGACCACACCGGCCTCACCGATGTCAAAGACCGGATCATCGAATACCTGGCGGTCAGGAAGCTGCGGAGCGAGCGCGGTCTCGACGACAAGGCCAGCCGCGACCGGGAGGCAGCGCAGGAGCGTCGCCGCGGCACGGGCGGCATGATCCTTGCGCTGGTCGGGCCGCCGGGTGTCGGCAAGACCAGCCTGGGAGAGTCCGTGGCACGCGCCATGGGGCGCCGGTTCGTTCGCGTCGCCCTCGGTGGAGTCAGGGATGAGGCGGAGATCCGTGGCCACCGCCGCACCTACGTGGGGGCGTTGCCGGGCCGGATCGTGCGGGCCGTGAAAGAAGCCGGGACAATGAACCCGGTTCTCCTCCTCGACGAGGTGGACAAGCTGGGCAGCGACTGGCGAGGCGATCCTTCGTCGGCCCTGCTCGAAGTGCTGGACCCGGCGCAGAACCACACCTTCCGGGACCACTACCTCGACGTCGATCTCGACCTGTCCAATGTGCTGTTCCTCGCAACGGCCAACATGGCCGAGCAAATCCCCGGGCCGCTGCTTGACCGGATGGAGGTCGTCCGCCTCGACGGCTACACCGAGGACGAGAAAGTCGTCATCGGCCGCGACCACCTGTTGCCACGGCAGCTGGAGGCCAACGGGCTTACCGCTGAAGAAGTGCAGGTGACCGATGAGGCCATGCGCGCCATCGTGGTCGACTACACCCGTGAAGCGGGCGTTCGGGCTCTCGAAAGGCAGTTGGGCAAGCTGCTGCGCAAAGCCGCAACCCGGCTGGCGGCGAGCCATACCAGCGCTCCAATCAGCGTGTCCGCGGCTGACGTCCGGACATGGTTGGGGCGGCCAAGGTTCTTCGCCGAAGTGGCGGAGCGTACCTCGGTGCCTGGCGTTGCCACCGGCCTCGCGGTGACCGGCACAGGAGGCGACGTGCTGTTCGTCGAGGCCACCGCCATGCCGGGGGAGACCGCCCTGACCATCACCGGTCAGCTGGGCGACGTCATGCGTGAGTCAGCCGAGATCGCGCTCTCCTATGTCCGCTCGCATGCGGACGAGCTGCAACTTCCGGCCGAAAGCTTCGACCAGCGGCGGTTTCACCTTCACGTGCCCGCCGGCGCCATCCCCAAGGACGGACCGTCGGCCGGCGTCACCATGACCACGGCCCTGGTGAGCTTGCTTTCCGGCCGGGCCGTTCGGCCCGAGGTCGGGATGACCGGTGAGATCACCCTGCAGGGCAAGGTCCTGCCGATTGGTGGTGTCAAGCAGAAGGTGCTTGCCGCCCATCGGGCCGGCCTGACCGAGGTGATCCTTCCCGCTCGCAACGGGCCGGATCTCGAGGATGTCCCCGAGGCCGTGCAGGAGCAGATGACGTTCCATCTGGCATCGGACATCTCCGAGGTTCTTCGTCACGCCCTCGCCGGAGCGGGCGAGGCGGCCGCCGCCGCATAGTCACATCGTCGCGTAGTCGCTGTTCGGTTCAGAGGGGCGAGTGTTCCCGCTCGCCCCTCTGACGCCTGCCCGGCTGGGCGGCCAGGCAGAACGCCGCGTCCCAGCCGGCCGCCTCGAGACCGAGCTCCCGAAGGCGGTCGTGGGCGTGGCTTTGCGCCGCGGCCGCCTGAGGGTCGGAAAGGGCCTCCATGGCCCTGGCCTGGGCCAGGCGGACCACCGCCTGAGCGAGCACGTCGCCGGTCTGATCCACCCGGCTGGCCGCGGCGGCAAACGCGGCCCTGCTCTCCTCCGGCTGGCCGAGGTGGGCCTCGGCAAACCCGCGAGCGATGGCCGCCAGGGAGCGGTCGAGGTAGGTGGCCGCCTGGGCTGATTCCACTGCCTCCGCAGTGGCGATCGCCCGCTCGTACTGCTCGGTCGCGCTGAGTGCCAGCGAGAGAGTCGACTGCCCGAAACCGTCGAAGGAGCCTTCCGGCGTCTTCGCCACCACCCGCACCAGTCGAGCCACCGCATCATTCGCGTCGCGTTGCTGCAGATCCAGCAGGGCGAGCTGGGTCTCGAACTCGCTAAAGCCCTGGGGCAACAAGGCCATCTCGTCGCTCATGCCGGCCAGGATGGAACGCGCCCATCCGACATCGCCGATCACATTGGCGGTGTTGAGGGCCAGCATGAATCGAAGGGTCGCGACGGGGCTGCCCGGGGCGTCATCAGGGGCGGCGCCGAGCGTGGCGAACGCCTCCCGGATTCGACCTGCAGCCACCTGGCCGCGCACCAGTGGCACCGTGGCGCGGAGTTGTCCAAGCACGTCACCCAGTGCGCCAAACTCGGACACTGCGACCTTGGCCTGAGCGATCGCGTCGAGGGTCTCGCCTCGCCACAGCCGGATGGAGGCCGACAGCGTGACCATCATGGCGTGGGCCCAGTGCTCACCATCGCGGTCGATCTCGTCCACGATCTGGTTCACCAGCGCCTCCGCTTCGTCCAGCTGGCCCTCTTGAAAACGGACCCAGCCGAGCAAGCCGAGGGCCCAGCTCAGCCCGCCGTAGTCACCCACGTCGGCAAATGCCAGCATCGACTCCTGGAGCCGGTCCTCCGCCACCAGGTTCTGATTGCGGGAGAACGCGATCCAGGCGAGGTTCTGGAGCGCCCATGCCTCGTCCCGCCGCAGGCCGAGGGCGCGCGCCATCGCCAGCGCGTCGGTTATCGGGGCCTCGGCCGCTTCCGCATCGCCGCCAACGAGCAGGGCCATGCCGGCTCGCCTGGTCGCGTCCGCCTTGCCGGCGTCATCGCCAAGTTCGCCCAGCGCGTTGGCGGCCTGACGGAACGTCTCCGCCGCGACGGCAAAGCGGCCTTCCTTCTGCTCGATGTCACCCCTTACCGTCAGCGCGCGCGCCACCGTCATGCGATCGCCGGCCGCTTCTCCGCCTTCACGGGCGAACTCGAGGTCCCGCCGGGCGGCCTCCAGATCGCCCGTAGCCGCTCTCGCTCGAGCTCGCACCAGCAAGACCCTGCGGCGCTCGGCCACGTCCCCGGCGGTCAGCGGATAGGCCTCATCGAGCAGGTGAACCGCGGCGCGGTGCAGGTCTTGCTGGGACGCTCTGCTGGCAGCCCTCACCAGAGCATCAACCGCCCGCTCGCGGATGTCGGCCGGTATCCCGCCCGATGGCCCGAGCTCGAGAACGATCCGGGCCGCGGCGCCGAGGTGATGGGCAACCTGGGTCAGCTCCTCGTCCTCGCGGTTCAGTCGCCGCATTCGGTCTGACAGCCAGTCGGCCAGACTGGAGTGGCGTCGGGCCCGTTCCGCCTTGGTGAGCGTCTCGTAGGCAACCTCGCGCACCAGGTCAGAGCGAAAGCCGAACTCACCCGCATCGACGAGCAGCAGATCCTTCACGACGAGTCGATGGAGCGCAGCGGAGGTGTCAGGGTTTCCTTCCGCCTGCGCCAGCATGCCGAGCGCGTCAACCGGTCCGGTGCGTCCGATGACGGCGCCGTCTTCGAGGACCATGCGCTCGTCGGCCGGCAACCCGTCGAGTCGTGCCGCGATCAGTCCCCGCAGCGTGGCCGGAAGTTCGGACAGGACAAGGGACGCGACCGGCGGGCCAGCCACGTCGGCCCCCGTCGCAACGCCCGCAACGCCCGCCTCGGCCAGCAACGAGGTCAGCTCCTCGAGGAAGAAGGGATTGCCGCCGCTGCGTTCGAACAAGAGCGCCCGGACATCGTCGGACGGCTCGGCGCCGAACAGGCAGGTGAGCAGCCTGGCTGCAGCTTCGGCGTCGAGAGGGTCAAGGGTGAGCAGCACGCTGTTGTGACGCCCCGGTCTCGGCTCCCAGCGTCCTTCCAGCTCCGGTCTCGCCGTTCCGATGAGCAGGAAGGCGAAGCTTCCGAGCCGATCGAGCAGTCCATCGAGAGCGTCAAGCACAGTGTCGCCTGCCCAGTGCAGCTCGGAGATGGCGAAGACCAGCGGGCGAGCTCGGGCCAGTCCTTCGAGGAACAGTTGCAGCGATCGTCGCTGCTCGTCCCGGATCCTTGCCGGGTCGACATCGGCGAGCCGGGCTTCGTCACCCATAAGGTGCAACAGGCCGTCGGTGATCCTCACCGCCTCGGCGCTGTCGGCGTTGAGCCCTGTTGCCTCGACGACGGCGCTCTCACACTTCACTGTCGTTGTCTCGGC
>JBPYFF010000329.1:0-2327 GCA_051984455.1 Acidimicrobiales bacterium
GGACTGGAGCCACCAAAGAAGGCATCGAACAGGTCACCGAGGCCGGTTGCGCCAAAGCCGCCGAAGGGATCCCCCGCGCCCGCGGTGCCGCTCCCCCGGACGGCCTCGGGCCCGAACATGTCATAACGGCGCCGGCGCTCGGGGTCCCGCAGCGTCTCGTAGGCGACGGTGATCTGCTTGAACCGGTCCTCTGCTGCGGGGTCGGGGTTGGTGTCGGGATGCAGCTCGCGCGCCAGCTTGCGGTATGCCCGCTTGATCTCGTCCTCGGTCGCGCTCGGGCTGACACCCAGGAGCGCGTAGTAATCATCGGTCGCTGGCACTTCCCGTCGATCCTACGTGTTAGCCCTCGGTTAGCGCCCTACCGAGGCGGTTGCTGACGACCGCGACCGCGGCCAGCGCTTGTTCGTAGCGCATCCGGGTCGGTCCGAGGACTCCGACCGTCCCGGCCGGTTCGCCCTCGACCTGATACGGGGCGACGACGACCGAGCACTCCGCCAGGGGCTGGACGCCGTGTTCGGTACCGATGGCGACGGTGAGACCCCGGTCGAGCACATCTTGCAACAACGTCACGATGACGTACTGCTGCTCGAGGATGGACAGCACTCGACGGATGGTGTCGACCGCATCGAAGGCGCCTGCCATTCTCGCCGCACCTCCGACAAAAACGGTGTCGACGTCATGGTCATGGCTGCCCTCGAGCGCCTCGCGTACCTGCCGGGTGAGCCCATCGATGACCACGTCGCCGCTGTTCGGGACGGCGACCGGGGCGAGACCGGATCCGAGCGGATGACCAACGAGATGGCTGGCCAGATGAACGCTCGCTGCGGCCAGCTGAGCGTCGCTCACGTCGATGCCGAGCTCGAGGGAGTGCTTTTCGACCGCGCCGTTGGACAGCACAACGACCAGCAGGACGAGCCGGGGCCCGAGACCCACCAGCTGGATGGAGCGGATCGTCGCTACTTCATGTGAGGGGCCAACCACGACGGCGGCGTAGTCGGTGAGGCCCGACAGCAAGGTCGTGGTGTCATGCAGCATCTGTTCCAGCTCACCGTGGGCCCGGGCAAAGAACGCCCTCACCTGCTGGCTCCGGGCAGCGTCGAGAGGGCCGGGCTTGGTCAGAGAGTCCACGAAGAATCGGTAGCCCGTGTCGGTGGGGATACGCCCTGCGCTGGTATGAGGCTGAACCAGGTACCCCTCCCGCTCCAGGACTCCCATCTCGTTGCGAACCGTCGCCGACGAAACGCCCAGCTCAGGCTGCCTGGCGACGGTCGCCGATCCGACCGGCTGGGCCGTCTGCACATACTCCTCGACCACGACCCGGAGGATTGCCGTCTTGCGTTCATCGAGCATCGTGGCAGTAAAGAATACCGAGCACCGGCGCCCTTCTTGGTTCCGGCTCAGCCCGGCCTGAGGCCGGTCTCAGTCCTCCAGCCGGAGGGCCTGGATGAACGCCTCCTGCGGCACCTCCACCCGGCCGATGTTCTTCATCCGCTTCTTGCCTTCCTTCTGCTTCTCGAGCAGTTTCCGCTTGCGGGTTACGTCGCCGCCGTAGCACTTGGCGATCACGTCCTTCCGCCTGGCCTTCACCGTCTCTCGGGCGACGACGCGTCCGCCCATGGCGGCCTGAATGGGCACGTCGAACAACTGGCGCGGGATCAGCTCCCGCAGCTTCCCGGTCATCTTGCGGCCGTACTCCTGGGCCCGGGGCCGGTAGACGATGGCCGAGAACGCGTCAACCGGCACGCCGTTGAGCAGCACGTCGATCTTCACCAGGTCGGAACGGACATAGCCGGCCGGCTCGTAATCCAGGCTGGCGTAGCCCTTTGTCCGGCTCTTCAGCGCGTCGAAGAAGTCGACGACCACCTCTGCCAGCGGGATCCGGTACACCAGTTCCAGGCGCTCAGGGGACAGGTACTCCATTCGCACCATCTCGCCTCGCCGCGTCTGGCAGAGGTCGATCACCGAACCGGTGAATTCGGTGGGCAGGAGGACGGTGATGGTGAGGAATGGCTCCTCGATGTGGTCGATCTGGGCGGCCGGCGGCATCGCAGACGGGTTGTCAACCTCCACGACCTGACCGTCGATCAGGTGGGCCCGGTACGCCACGCTCGGGGCGGTCGCGATGAGTTCCAGGTCGAACTCCCGCTCGAGGCGCTCTCTCACGATGTCCATGTGGAGGAGACCCAGGAACCCACAGCGGAAGCCGAATCCCAACGCCCCCGAAGTCTCGGGCTCATAGGTCACGCTGGCGTCGTTCAGGCGCAGTTTTTCCAGTGCGTCTCGCAGATCGGCGAAGTCGTCGCCCTCGACCGGGTACAGCCCGCAAA
>JBPYFF010000330.1:0-8506 GCA_051984455.1 Acidimicrobiales bacterium
GACCCCCTCAGGGCGGCGGAAGACCTGGCCGTGCTCGACCTGGTCAGCCAGGGCCGGCTTCGGCTTACCGTAGGCCTGGGGTACCGGGAGGAGGAGTATGCCCAGTTCGGCGTGAATATGAAACGCCGTCCGTCGCTCATGGAGGAGGCGGTCGAGACGCTCAAGTCGGCCTGGACCGGCGAGCCGTTTGCCTTCCGCGGCCGGATGGTGCGCATCCTCCCTCGACCGGCGCAGCGGCCCCGACCGCAGATCTTCATGGGAGGTGCATCACCCGCCAGCGCCGAGCGAGCCGCTCGCATCGCCGATGGCTACGAGCCCCTCGCCCCCCGGCTGTACGAGATCTATATCGACCGCCTCCGGATCCTTGGCAAGCCGGCGCCCGACGACACCAGCCGGATTGGCTCTGCGTCCTACGTCTACCTGTCCGACGACCCCGAGCGGGCCTGGGCACGCATCGCACCCCACGCCATGCATGATGCCAACGAGTACGCCGGCTGGATCGGCAACCGCCGCGGCCCCTTTCAGCCGGTTTCTGACCCGGCCGAGTTGCGGGCCCGCGGGATCTATCAGGTCGTGACCCCCGAGGAATGTGTCGCCCTCGCCCGTGCGACCGGCAGCTTGACGTTCAAGCCGCTCGTCGGAGGTCTCGATCCCGAGGTGGCATGGGAGAGCCTTCAGCTCTTCGCCGACAAGGTCCTGCCGCACCTGGCGGTCAGCTGAGGTCAGGCCGAGGTGCCCGCCCCGACCAACCTGTCCATGTTGCCGCCCATGATCTTTTTGATGTCCTCGTCCGGGAGCCCATCGAGCTCGTCCACATAGCTGATCGGATCCGACATCCCCTCCACGTGCGGATAATCGGAGCCAAATATGACGTGGTCGGCGCCGAGCAGTTTGACGATGCCGATCGGATCCTCTTCATGGAACGGGTGGATGTAAAGGTTTCGCCGGAATGCGTCGACCGGATGCTCGGGCCACTCCGCGGGCATGCGCTTGTGCGCCGTCTCCAGTTGGTTGAGCACCGGCCGGACCCAGTCGCTGCCCAGCTCGACGACGGCGATCCGCAGGTCGGGATGGCGGCTCAGAGCCCCGTGAGCCACCAGCGAGATGGCGGCGTCTTCGATCGGGCGGTGAGACATGGCCGCGGCCTGAAAGAGGGAGAGTTTCCCGAACGCTTCCATCTCGGCGGCCCGCCCCTCCCACTCGTTCAAGTAGCGGTCGTAGCCGCTGTCCGACGCGTGCAGCACGACGAGCACGCCGAGCTCGATCACTCGTCTCCAGAAGGGGTCGAACTCCGGAAGCGCAAATGACCGGGGGCCTCGATAGCCGGGGACCGGCGCGGGGCGGATGAGGACGATGCGCGCACCGCGCTCAACCACCCACTCGAGCTCCTCGATTGCCCTCTCCACGATTGGAAGCGTGATGATCGGGACGGGGAACAGCCGGCCCTCGTAGTTGAACGTCCAGTGCTCGTGGATCCATCTGTTGAGGGCGTGGATGACCACATGGATCAGGTCGGGGTCGTCTCGAAGGCGCTCTTCCACCAGGCTGGCGAGGGTCGGGTAGAGGACGGCACGATCGATCCCGAGCTCGTCCAGCAGCTCCACTCGCGGCGCCGGGTCAAAGAACGCGGGCAGAGCC
Organism: Acidimicrobiales bacterium; assembly: GCA_051984455.1. Taxonomy (GTDB): domain Bacteria; phylum Actinomycetota; class Acidimicrobiia; order Acidimicrobiales; family Palsa-688; genus JBPYFF01. The sequence continues at coordinate 1,639 of JBPYFF010000330.1, forward strand.
CGCATCGGCTTCATGATCTCCCGCCGGGACTTTCCCTCCGGGTTCCCCTGCTTGAAGAACTCTTCCTGGGCACCGGGAGAACCCACGACCTGGAAGGTAGGGTTCGGGATGTAGTTGGTGATCTGGCCACGCACCATGATCTTGGTGCGGCCCCGGTGCTCGATGTACTCGATCGCGTCTTTGTGGGCATCGGGCAGGAACTTGGTCAACGCCTCGGTCGTCTCGTAGAGGTGGTTGTCGGCGTCGAACACGGGAAAGTCCAGGACTCGCGACGGCATGGGACTCCCTCCATTGCGCGGCTGGTTAATATGATAACAGTGTCTTGACCTGGAGGCAAAGGGCCTGGTAGCGCCAAGAATTCACGTTGAACAGTGGCGAGACACAAGTGTCAGGTATCGTCGGTGTCAGCGCAGTTGCCATTCGACTCGCTGCCCGGACACGAACGTTTCCTGGCCATCGCGAATGTTGGAGCGGTCCGTGCCCAGACCGACAAACGAGTAGGACTCACTGATCGACTGGGATCGGCCGTGCTCGAGTCCGGCCCAAGCGGCGCGCATGGTCGCCTGCACCGCCAGCGGAGGTTGTGACGCAATGGCGTTGGCCACCCGCCCCGCGGCCGACAGGAGTTGGTCGAGAGGAACGATCTCGGTCACCATGCCGACCTGGAACGCTCGCTGAGCCGAGATGCGCTCGTGGGCACCCAGCAGCGCGCAGCGCAGGATCTCGGGGAAGGGCAGCTTGTTCATGAGGTGGAGCGACTCGAAGGCGGCCACCATTCCGTAGGTGACATGAGGGTCGAAGAAGGTGGCGTGCTCGGCCGCGATGATGATGTCTGACTCGCCCAGAATGTAGAAGGCGCCGGCGCAGGCGATACCGTTGACGGCGGCGATGACCGGCTTCCAGAGTCCGCAGAGCTTCGGGCAGATATAGATCCCGGGGTCATCGAACATGAGGGGCGTCGACACGTGCCCGTACGGCTTCCTCACCTTGGGACCCTGGAAGTCGGGCAGATAATCATTCATCGCCTCCCCCCGGTCCATACCGGTGCAGAAGGCCTCGTCGCCCGCTCCCGTGAGAACGACAGCCCGGACGTTGTCATTCCGCCGCAGCCCTCTCCACATCCTTTGCAGCTCGGCCATCATCTGGATATTGAACGCGTTGTGGACTTCCGGCCGGTTCATGGTGACCCAGGCGACCCCGTCGTCCTCGTGGTAGAGGAGTGTCTCGTACGTTTCAGCCATGGTCAGCCTTTCCCAATGAAATCCCCTATGAGGTGCGCCAGTTCCAGGGGAGCATCGCCTTGCACGCTGTGGCCGGCGTCCTGAACGTGCTCCACCCGAGCGGACGGTAAGCGACGGAGCAGCTCAGCCTCATGGGCGTCGTCGACGACTGACTGGGGCCGCATGCCGCGCACCAGCATCAGCGGCACGGTCACTGACGAGACCACGTCCCAGAGAGCGCTGAACCGCTCCACCGCCCCCGCCGACGCTTCTGGTGGCTCGCTGCCCCGATGCCGGGCGTGACGCCATACCCAGCTTCCGTCCTCCCGCTGCTCGGCATTGTGCAGAATGCCTCGGCGCAGCGACGACACCGACCGAGTCGGGTTGAACTCGATCGTACGGGCGAGGATCTCGTCGAAGCTCGGGAAGCTCTCCGGACCGTTGACGAAGTCGGCGATGGCCTGGGCGCTCTCCGGCTTCACGCTGGGCAGGATGTCGACCAGGACGATCGATCGCACCAGATCCGGCGCGCTGGAGTAGAGGGCCAGCGTCGTGAGCCCGCCCAGAGACATGCCGATCACGCCCCTGGCGTGAGGAGCGAGCGACCGGACCACGGAAGCGACGTCGTTGGCGTTGTCCGTCAGTGACAACGACCCCTGCCGTCCACCATCTGAATGCCCGTGGCCGGGCAGGTCCACCGCGACCAGAGGGCGGCCCAGGGCCAGGGCAACAGTGTCCCAGGTGTGGGCGTTCTGGGAGCCACCGTGAAGGAAGACCAGGGAAGGATCGGACGTGCCCCAGACCAGCGCGCTGAGTCTTCGCCCCGGCTCGACTTCGACGAACTCGCGGCGAACCGTGGGCGGCCCCGCGTAGGGGATGCCGTATTCCTCCGCGTTTTCATGGAACAGGCCGAACTCGTCGTACTCAATTCGCTCCATGGCGTTGAGGGTAACGCCAACGCTGGGCGCGACGCCCGGCCGCCGGCCGGTGCGGCCCTTGTCAGCCGAGCGGTCCGGCGATGGTCTTGCACTCCGTGTACTGCTGGAATCCCTCGATTCCGTTCTGCCGGCCGATCCCGCTGGCCTTGTATCCACCGAAGGGTGCGTCGGCGCCGTACCAGACACCGCCGTTGACCGATACGGTTCCGCTGCGCATGCGGTGGGCGACGGCAAGGGCCCGCTCTTCCGAGGCGGACGTCACTCCCGAGCCCAGGCCGTACTGAGCGTCGTTGGCGATGCGAACGGCGTCACCGTCGTCCTCGAACGGAATCACGACGAGAACGGGCCCGAAGATCTCTTCCCGGGCGATCGTCATCGAGTTGTCGACGTCGGCGAAGAGGGTGGGCTCGACGTAGTAGCCCTTGTCCAGATGGGATGGCATTCCTCCGCCGGTGACGAGGCGCGCCCCCTCCTCCTTCCCCTTCTCGATGTACGACAGCACTCGATCCCGTTGTTTGGCGCTGATCTGCGGGCCCTGGATGTTGGCCGGGTCGGTGGGGTCGCCAAAGGGGACGCTTCGGAAGCCCGGCTCCATCAGGGCGATGCCTTCTTCGTACCTCGAGCGAGGGAGCAGCAGCCGGGTCAGCATCACGCAGCCCTGCCCACCGTGAACGCACACCGTCCACGCCGACGCCAGCTTGGCTTCGAAATCGGCGTCATCGAGCACGATGTCAGCCGACTTGCCGCCCAGTTCGAGAAAGAGCCGCTTCAGCGTCGGCGCCCCCTTCTCCATGATGCGACGACCCGTCGCGGTCGACCCCGTGAACGAGATCATGTCCACACGGGGGTCGACTACTAGCTGCTCGCCGACGAGATGCTCGGACGAAGTGACGACGTTGAACACACCGGCCGGGATGTCGGTCTTCTCGGCCACCAACCGGCCAAGCCGGGTGGCGTTCCACGGGGTGTCAGGGGCCGGCTTGAGGATCACCGTGTTGCCGGTCGCGAGGGCCTGACCGACCTTGTGGATGCTCACCTCAAAGGGATAGTTCCAGGGCACGATGGCGCCTACCACCCCGACCGGTTCCCTTACGACGCGGCGCCAGCTCCGGGTACCGAAGGCGCTTCCCTCGGGAAGGTCGCGCTGCCACTCAAACTCGTCGATCGTCCTGGCCGGCCACAAGAGGCCGTCGGACAGCGGTGCGTCGAGCTGGGGACCGTACGTCAGCAGCACGGGTGTGCCGACCTCCGACACAAGCTCTGTCCGGAGGGCTTCCCGTTCCTCCTCCAGGGCAGCCTGAAGCTGCTCCAGGCACCGCCGCCTGAGCCCTCGATTGGTGGACCACTCCGTCTCGTCAAAGGCACGCCGGGCCGCCCCGATCGCCTGGCGCATGTCCTCCGGATCACCGTCAGCGACCTGACCGAGCACCTCCTCGGTGGCGGGATTGATGTTGTCGAAGCGGCGACCCGATCGACCTTCAGTCAGCTCCCCGTCGATCAGCATCCGCAGCTCGCCGAACTGAGTCGTTCCTCTACCGGTGGTCGTGCTCATCTCTTCTCCTCTCGGCTCATCGACAACCTGCCGATTATGATCTGACCGGCCGCGAAAAGAAAAAGCCGGTCAAAACACGCCGCCCAGACCGCCTCCATCGATGCGGATGAACGCTCCGGTCGTGTAGCTGGACGCATCGCTGGCGAGATAGATCGCACCTCCGACGATCTCGTCGGGTCGGCCGATGCGACCCCAGGGACTGAACTTTCCCGACCGCGCCTCCTCGCTCCAGTGAGCCACGACATCGGTGTGAAAGGCGCCGGGCATCAGGCAGTTCACTCGCACCTTCGGTGCGAACGCCTGAGCCAGCCCGACGGTCATGGCGTTGAGACCGGCTTTGGCGCAGGCATACACCAGGTCGGAGGGATTGGGCCGGAGCGATCCCATCGTGCTGACATTGATGATCGAACCGCTGCCCGCTTCGAACATTCTCGTTCCGACCGTGACCGCCAGCCGGAATGGGCCCTTGAGGTTGACCCCTTGCACCTTGTCGTAGTAGTCCTCGGTGATCGCGCTGAGGTTCGGGTAGAGGGGCGACATGCCGGCGTTATTGATGAAGATGTCGACACGGCCGAAGCGGTCATAGACGTAATCCACCATCCGGTCGCACTGATCCCAGTACGCCACGTGACAACTGACCGGGAGCGCCTTGCGGCCGGTCGCGGCCTCGACCTCGGTTGCCACCGCTTCGCAGTTTTCCAGCTTCCGGCTGGCGACCACGACATCTGCGCCCGCGTCGGCCAGCCCGAAGACCATGGCCCGCCCGAGTCCACGGCTTCCGCCCGTCACCACGGCCACCTTGTCGGTGAGGTCGAACAGTTCGGCTGGTACGGCCACGATCGGCTCCTACAGCCCGTACAGTGCGACGGCGTTGCCCGCCAGGAGCCGGTGACGTTCGTCGTCGGGGACTCCGGCGAAGGCCTCCTCGATGTATTTGTGGGAATGGGGCCAGGTCGAGTCGGAGTGGGGATAGTCGGTCGACCACAGCAGGCTGCCCATCCCCACGTCGTGCCGCAGCCGGATGGCGGCGGTGTCCTCAATGAACGTGTTGAGGTACTGACGTTCCACGTAGAAGCTGGGAGGCTCGGGGAGCGCCGATCGCGTCCAGTAGCGGTGCCTGCGGTACACGATGTCCATCCGTTCTTTGAAGTACGGAAGCCAGGACGCACCCGCTTCGGTGAAGACGAAGCGGACGTCTGGATAGCGCTCAGGGATTCCGGCGAAGGTGATGACCGCCATCGTCTCCATCAGGCCCACTGGAGCGAGCGAGATGAAGCTCATCGCTGTCCCCTGCTGATTGGGTGCAAGAGAACCCATGGTGAACGCATTGCTCCTCGGCTGGCCGATATGGAAATGGATGGCACGTCCGAGGTCGTTGGCCAGCTGCCAGAACGGTTCATAGCAGTCATCCCAGTACGGCACGGCCGGAAAGGCGTCCATGAGAAAGGCGCGAATCCCGGGCAGCTTCGCGGCCCGGGTCATTTCCTCCCGTGCCAGTTCCAGGTTTTGCAACGGCACGGTGGCCGGGCCAATCAACCTCTCACCGGCGTGGCTGCAGAACTCCGAGAGGAAGTTGTTGTAGGACTGAATGACCGCTCGCTGAAAGCCCGTGTCGATTCCATCACCGGTCGGCGTCGCTCCTCCGCTGATCAGGACCTCGGCATCGACACCATCGAGGTCCATGTCGGCCAGCCGGGCGACGGGCTCGTAAGCGCCGGGCCGGATGTCGTCCTCGCTGATGTCCTTCTCCTGGTAGTCCTCGACTCGTCGCCCCGCCATGTGGGCCAGCCCCATACCGGCCTGCTTGAGTGCGTTCTTCTGCATGCTTTCGATCGCCCGGACCCATTGATGGTCGCGGTACTGGGCCGGGAGGTAATCGCGGAAGAAGCCAGGCGGCAGAGAAAGATGGGAATCGGCGGACACGAGTCGATATTCCATGGATTCCCTCCGTTGTCCTGTGCAGTTGCCCGGACGTGGTGGTGCGACTGTATACCCGTGTATGCCGGTCCCTCCCTGGTCCGCGGTTGCCCCGCTTCAGCGGACGGATGGGCCTTCCTGGCCGGAGGTGCTTGCTGGCGCCGTCTCGACGCCCAGGTAGGCGGTGCGGACGACGGCGTTGGTTCGGATGTGCTCGGGTGTGCCGCTGGCGATCAGCATGCCGAAGTCGAGGACGTAGACGGTCGTCGAGATACCGAGAACCACCGCGACGTCGTGCTCAACGAGAAGGAGGGACACGTCGTGCTCCTTCACCGTCCGGACGAGGCCGGCCAGCACCTGTTCGGTCTCTCGCACGTCCAGTCCCGAGAAGGGTTCGTCCAGCAGCAACACGCTCGGAGAACAGGCCAGGGCACGGCCCATCTCGACGCGGCGCGCCACTCCGAGGGGGAGACCGGCGACCGGCTCTCTTGCCACGTCGGTCAGGCCGAGCATGTCGAGAAGGGTTTCGACGTGCTCGATCTCCGCCGGATCCGGCGGTCGCCAGGCGCGCCAGTCGATCAGGTCCGCCCAGAGCCGTTTCCGGGCGTAACGGATCCGGTGGGCGAGGATGAGATGTTCCTGCACGGTGAGCCCGAGAAACAGTTCCACTTGCTGGAACGTGCGGGCCAGACCGAGGCGGGCCCGGGCCTGTGGCGTCGAGTCGGTGACGTCCCGGCCGCACAGGTAGATGCGGCCACGGTTGGGACGGAGCAGGCCGGACAGGGCGGCAAACATGGTGCTCTTCCCGGCGCCGTTCGGCCCGACCAGCCCGACGATCGTGGTCGGGGGAACGGACAGGCTGACGTCGGCCAGCGCGGTGATTCCCCCGAAGCGGACGGTGATGTTGTCAGCCCTGAGCACCGGCGGAGGCGTGACGTCGTCGATCCGGCTGTCGCCGCTGGTGGTCATGGCTCGTTGACGAAGCGCCGGCCGACCCCCGCTTGCGCCGCCGCCTCGGCTGCCTGAGCGGCCCCGGCCGTGGCCAGACCCGCCATGGCGGCCGGCTCGGGGGTCGGGGCCGGCACGGGCCGGCGCCGGCTCGAGAAGAGCGATTGCAACTGACGGGCATAGTACGAGACGATGCCGTCCGGGTTTCGGGCGACGAAGATGGCGCCCAGGCCAAAGAGGGCGGGCGGGACGCTGCCCCATCGGACCGGCACGTAGTTGAGAAAGATGGCCGG
>JBPYFF010000331.1:0-3284 GCA_051984455.1 Acidimicrobiales bacterium
GCGCCCGACGACCTCGTGACCGGGGATCACTTCCTCGCCGTGAGGCGGCAGATCACCCTCGGCCAAATGCAAGTCGGTGCGGCACACGCCGCAGGTCGATACTGCGACCCGGATCTCCCCCGGCCCGGGCGATGGAACCGTTCGCTCCACCAGCTGCAGGGGGTCACCGTCAACCGGCCCCGGCTTCACGACCGCCCAGCCCCGCATTGTCGCACTCATGCCAGGACCCGGCCTTCGGGCTTTGCGGTCTCGAGCCACGCCCTTGTCGATGCCTTTGCGGCGTCTATCAACTCGCAGCTGTGGGAGAAGTCGAACGGGGAAATGTCACGCACTGGCAGGGCGGGTGCGACGTAGAGCGTGCACCGACCGGCGTTGGCCGCGATCTCGTTGTCGGCCGCGTAACCAAGGAGGTGTGACAGCGCCTGCAATGCCACTGCCGGCGCGCTGGTGGGCCGGGAGTCGGGCCGAATGCCGACGGTCGGCAGCACATAGACGGTGTCAGCTCCCAGTTCCACGGCCTGAGAAATCGGCGTGTCGGCCGCGATCCCTCCGTCGACGAGCAAACGCCCTCCGACTTCGACCGGCGGGAAGATGCCGGGGATGGCGCTGCTGGCCAGGAGGGCTTCGAGGGCATCGCCCGACGAGAGCATGACGGCTGCACCGGTGGCCAGGTCGGTGGTCATGACGTGCAACGGCACCCGGGCGTGCTCCAACCGTGAGATCGGAGCCCGCCGGGCCAACCAGTGAGTGAGCTTCTTGGCGCTCACGACGTGATCTCTGTGGCCGAAGAGACCCCGCATGATCTGCACAGGGGAAAAGGGAAAGATCTCGCGGCGGTGCACCGAGAGCCAGAGGTCACGCAACTCGGCTACGCCGTGAGGATCCGGGTGCACGGCCAGCCAGGCACCGTTGAGGGCGCCAGCTGAGGTTCCGACCATCAGGTCGGGCCGCATGCCTGTCTCGAACAGTGCGTCGACCATCCCGACCTGCACCGCTCCCAGGCTGGCGCCCCCCGGCAGGACCAGCGCAGTCGTCAACGTGCCTCCTCGGGAAAGAACTGGTTCACGATTCGCCTTGGCAGATCGTTATCAAGGGGCTCGCCTGAGACCAGCGCCCGGTAGTGAAGGATGGCCACACCCACGTCGGACAGCAACTCGACGTCGCCCCGTGGGACCTTGCCCCGCCCCATGGCGGCCTCCAGCCGAGACCGCATCTCGGCTCGGCCCGCGGCCATGAACCGCTGCCGGAACACGCGGGCGAGCTCCTCGTTTTTCACCAGCTCGCCGACCACCGCCCTCCAGACCTGTCCTTCCATTCCGCGCAGGCGCACAAGGATTTGCTTCAGCACCGCCTCGACATCGGCCCGGAAATCGCCGCTGTCCGGGATGTCGACAGACGAGACGAGGCGCTCCTTGATGGCATCGACGACCAGTGCCGTCTTGCTCTCCCAGCGGCGGTAGACCGTGGCTTTGCCAACCCCGGCGCGGGCGGCCACTCCTTCGATGGAAAGGCGGGCAAAGCCCTCCTCGATCAACAGATCAACCGCGGCCGACAATATGGCCTCGTCGACGTGTGGGTCGCGAGGTCGCCCGACCCTGCTGATGGTTGCTTCTGACATTACGCCGTCGCCCGCTCGAGCTCCGCGCCCGACTCAGGAATGTCGGCCGGCACACGAGCTGCCCTCGCGGGCAGGAACACGATGACGATCAGGGCACCGACCAGGGCGACCGCCGCGGCGGCCAGCACGGCCGGATGCATGCCGGCGACGAAGGCATTGCGAGCCGCGGCGGCAAGAGCTCGCCCCGCGTCTCCACCTACCGCGGTGGCCACGGCCAGGGCACCGCCGATCGAGTTCTTGGCCGCGCTGGCGGCTGCCGCCGGTACGGCACGGCCCGAGAGCGCCGTGGTCATGCGGCTGGCGTAGGTCGATGACAGGATGCTGCCCAGGATGGCAACGCCGAGCGCGCCGCCAACCTGACGGGTGGTGTCGTTGACGGCCGAACCGACACCGGCCTTGGCTCTGGGAAGCGACCCCATGATCGAATCGGTGGCCGGCGCCATGGTGAGGCCCATGCCGACGCCGAGGATCAGGATAGCCAGCAGGACGCGTGGGTAGCCGGTGTGGGCCTGCAAGGTGGCGAACAGGGCCAAGCCACTGGCTGCCAGGATCAGGCCGGTCGCGACGACAACCTTCGACCCGAGTCGCTGTACCAGCGCGGCGGAGGCGGGAGCGGAGATCATCAAGGCGACAGCGATTGGTGCAATGCGGAGACCGGCCTGGAGGGCGGTGTAGTTATGGACGCTCTGCAGGTACAGGGTGATCAGGAACAACGATCCGAACAAGGCGAAGAACACCAGGCTGATCGCCGAGCTGGCGGCGGTGAACCTCGGATTCTTGAAGAAGCGAACGTCCAGCATGGGGTGGTCGCTGCGCAACTCCCAGGTGACGAAGGCGGTCAGGATCACGGCCGCGAGAAGGAGAGCGACGACGATGGGCATCGAGGTCCAGCCGTGCGACGGCGCCTCGATGATGGACCATAGGAGGGCCGTCAGGCCGGCGATGGACAGCACTGCTCCGAGCGGGTCAAGCTCGGGTGACGAAGGATCGCGAGACTCGGCCACGAGTACGCGCCCGAGGGCGATGGCGATGATCACGACCGGAATGTTGACCAGGAACACCGAGCCCCACCAGAAGTTCTGCAGGAGCCAGCCACCCACGACCGGGCCGATCGCGACCCCCACGCCTGACACGCCTGCCCAGATGCCGATCGCCCTCGCTCGCTCACGCGGATCGAGAAAGGTGTTGGTCAGAATCGACAGGGTCGACGGCATGATCAACGCACCGCCGACGCCCATGAGGGCTCGGGTAGCGGTCAGCATGCCCGTGGAGCCCGAGAACGCCGACAGGATCGAGCCGACCCCGAAGATCAGCAGACCTGCCGTCAGCGCCTTTTTGCGGCCGAATCGATCCCCAAGGCTCCCGGCGGTGAGAAGCAGGCCGGCGAAGACCAGCGTGTAAGCATCGACGATCCACTGCAGCCCGCTGGTCGAGGCGTGCAGGTCTCGGCCGAGCGTTGGCAGGGCGACATTCAGGATGGTGTTGTCGATGCCGATGACGAGCAGGCTGAAGCAGAGCACGACGAGCGTGCCCCATCGCCGCCGGTAAATCGTGTCCGGGTCCATTGCCGTGATTAACGGAACGTAGCCGTATCGTATTCCCACGGCCTCGACGCTGGTCGAGAACAATGACAGGCATGGCACTGCACGACCGCGACACTGTCCGC
>JBPYFF010000332.1:0-3447 GCA_051984455.1 Acidimicrobiales bacterium
GTCCATCGCCTGGCGGGACGGCTGTCACTCTTGCGCAACCCCGCTGGCCGCGTCGTGGGTGCCATGGCGATATACACGAGTTCCGATGGCCTGGAGTCTCAGCTACCGGTACTAGGTGGTTGAAAGCCCACCGCGACGTGTCGTCGTGGCGGTGCTGGTTCAACCTCGAACTGGGGCAGCGAGCGCCGATTAACGCTTGCGGCTGCACTGCGGCACCCGGCGCTTGGGCAACGCCGATGTTGACGGCGTTGGCGTCGCTGATTCCTACCCTCCACAGCGTCTCAGCCCACGGCCTCGCTCCGGGGGGATGGCACCCGGCCCGGTGCAGGGTGACGGAGGTTCAAAAGCGGATCGGCCGCAGCCTTTCCGGCGGCACGTTCGCCAGGCGTTCGCCAGGAGGAGAGCATGAACCGCGAAAGGGCTGCTCAGGGGGGCGGTTAGCATGGGACGTTCTTGAGCGGGGGGAGGCCCTTCCATGTCCGATCGAGTCACCTGCACGGTTGTCGACGGAGTTGCCGACGTCCGCCTCAACCGGCCGGAGAAGCTGAACGCGCTCGACGCGGCCATGTTCGCCGCTCTGGTCGAGGTGGGCGAGTCACTGAAAGCGGATCCTGCCGTTCGGGCGGTTGTGCTGTCGGGCGAGGGAAGAGCGTTCTGCGCGGGACTGGACTTCGGCGGCTTTCAGGCCATGGCCGGGCAGGCGCAACAGGGGGAAGAAAACAAGGCGGAAAGCCGGGGCGACCGCGCCCTGTCCGACCTCACCCGTCGCGACGGGCGGATAACCAACCGCGGGCAGCAGGCGGTCTACGTCTGGACAGAGATGCCCGCGCCGGTCGTCGCAGCCGTGCACGGCCATGCGCTCGGCGGCGGCATTCAACTTGCTCTCGGCGCCGACATCCGCATCGTCGCTCCTGACGCCAAGCTCTCGGTTCTTGAAATCCGGTGGGGCCTTGTCCCCGACATGACCGGCACCCAGATGCTCCCCCGGCTGGTCGGACTCGACGTGGCCAAGGAGCTGACACTGACCGGTCGCATAGTCACGGGCACCGAGGCGGTCGAGCTGGGGCTGGCGACTCGCCTGAGCAACCAGCCACGAGAAGACGCCTTCGCACTCGCAGCGGAGATAGCCGGGAAGAGCCCCGATGCCGCCAAGGGTGCGAAAGCGTTGCTGAACCTGGCCGGGCTCGTCAGCCTGGAGGAAGGCTTCAAGGCGGAAGAGCGAACCATCCGCGGGCTGATCGGCACGCCCAACCAGGCAGAGGCCATCAGGGCCTACTTCGAGGGCCGGCCGGCCCGGTTCACCAGCTAGCGCCAGGTGCGCCACGGCCACACAGGACCCCGGTACTCTCGACCCTCGGAATCCGATGGCAAAGGCCAGGAGCACTTGACGGTTGGCCCGCTATAAGCCCGCTCACTCTGCGGCTCGCGGAGCTCGGCTCCGGGCTGACAGCGAACCTTGGCCGGCCGATTCCGCCGCGCCACCCGGGCCGGTAGATCAAGCGTCCCCGCGCCCTCAGTCGGACAATGGGGCCCACCCGGTTCGACCCCGCCGTCGCTGGCGCCGATGGGTCGGTGTCGGGGTGGCCGTGGTACTGCTGGCCGCCGGCGGCGGAGTCCTCCTTGTCTCGCGGGGAAGCGGCAGTGGAGGCGCCTCCCACGGCGCGGGAGCTGCAAGCGAAACCGAGCAGGGTCCATCTACCACCGGACAGGTCGTGAGCGGCACGCTCGGACCGGCGGGCATGACCTCGCTGCTCATCAAGAGGGAGAACGCGCTGCCGGGAACGACCAGCTGGCGCCTCACGGCCCCGGCGGACAAGCACGAGATCGAGGGCTACGCCGATCACACCAGCGTGGTGCCAGGTGAACCGGTGACGCTGTACGTGTCAACGGTCGCGCCCACCTTCCGGGTCGAGGCCTATCGCATGGGCTACTACCAGGGCAACGGTGGCCGGTTGATCTGGCATTCTCCCGACGAACCCGGAGAACACCAGGCCGCGCCATCGATCACCTACGGAGTGAACACCGTCGAGGCCCACTGGCAGCCGTCACTCACCGTGACGACGCAGGGGTGGCCGTCCGGGGACTACCTGTTCAAGCTGATCTCGAGCACAGGACTACAGCAATACGTTCCGCTGACCCTCCGCGACGACAGCAGCGGCGCCGCCTACGTCGTGGTGAACGCGGTCACCACCTGGCAGGCCTACAACGTCTGGGGTGGCTACGACCTGTATCAGGGGCTGGTTGGAAAGAGTTCCGACTACGCTCACCGGGCCCGCATCGTCTCCTTCGACCGGCCGTACACGCTCGGTTCTGGCGCAGGCGACTTCCTGGGGCTCGAGTACCCTTTCCTGTCCCTCGTGGAATCGCTCGGCCTCGACGTCACCTACCTCACCGACGTCGATCTCCATGAGCACCCCGAGCTCCTCCTGCGGCATCGAGCCGTCTTCACCATGGGTCACGACGAGTACTACTCGATGGCCATGCGCAACGGCCTCCAGTCCGCCCGCGACCACGGGGTCAACCTGGCCTTCCTCGGCGCCAACGCCATCTACCGGCACATTCGGTTCGCGCCATCCTCTCTCGGTCCCGACCGGCTGGAGATCGACTACAAGTCGGCCGCCGAGGACCCGCTCTACGGACGGGACAACGCCGACGTCACGGTCGACTGGCGTGATGCGCCGAACAACATGCCCGAAAGCGTCATCATCGGCGACTTCTATCAATGCAATCCCGTCCGGGCCGACATGGTGATCACCGACGCATCCAACTGGCTCTTCGCCGGGAGTGGTGCCATCAATGGCCAGCGGCTGGCGGACGTCGTCGGTTCGGAGTACGACCGATACGACCGGTTGGCGCCGGGACCCAGCAATGTCGAGATCCTGACTCATTCGCCTCTCCATTGTCGGGGGCAGCCCGACTATTCCGACGCGACGTACTACACCGCCCCGGGCGGGGCGGGGGTGTTTGCCAGCGGAACGATCGACTTTGTCGGCAACATCGACCCCAACTGCCCGACCCCGGGTTGTCCGGGCCGCGTTCTCGGCCGGGTGGTGGAGAACTTGCTGGCTGCTTTTGGAGCCGGTCCGGCGGGCCTGGTCCACCCGTCGGTGCCGAACGCGGCCAGCCTGCCGAGATCGGCTGTTACCCCACCCTCCTCGGCGGGAAGCGGGGCCGGTCAGCCTTCGAGTCAGAACCAGACGCCGCTCGGAACCACCCCTCGGACCGTCGCACCGACATACCGGCCCCCGGTGACCAGCCGGCGGACGTTCTCGACCCGGCCCTACGTCACCTACCCGCGGACGACGGTTTATCGGCGGTGACCCGCCGGGCGCGCCTCTTCCCGTCTGCCACCGGTGATCAACGTCACAGCTCGCCCAGCCGCGCCCAGGAACAACCGGGCCGGTCTATACGCTGAATAGAGCAGGACCCAACAGACGGAGGACGAGA
>JBPYFF010000333.1:0-3862 GCA_051984455.1 Acidimicrobiales bacterium
CCGCCGACCAGCCTGTCCGCCGGACACCTTCCCCTCGCAGCGCGAGGTCAGCGTCAATGTTTGGTTGACCGAATTGAAGAATCCGGCCTGCGCCACATAGCCCATAATCCCGACAACACCTGGCCCCGAAGCCGGGTCTTATACCGTCTCGAAACTCCGAGTAGGCAGGATGGTGGCGTCGTCGCCGGACCTCCCATAACCGCAGCCCATAATCCCGAACCCCGTGACGGCGGCTATTGAGACCGATCGCCGCGTTGTGTCGCCGGAATGCCGCTCAGTTGGACTTTGGGCTGGTAGGACGGCATTTCTGTGGGCTTGCGACAGGTAGGTGCCTGTCGCTTCCCACCCTGCGATCGGCACCGCTGATAAGCGCTCTTATCCCACAAACCCTCTGGGTCCCTGAGTCCGTCTCAGGCCCGTCGTAGCCTTGGATCATGCCGGTACAGGCAAGTCGCTAGATCTGCTCGACCTGAGTGACCAGCCGTACAGCACTCTGCCGGCGATGACCCTGCAGCAAAGAATCGGTGTGTTCACACCTGCCGAGAGGGACTGGACACTGTTCGCCGACCGGTGCGCTTCCCTCGAGGTGACGCCCCTGCCTGCCGGCCCAGATCTGGTATGCCGTTTCCTCCTCGAGGTGCCCGCTTCATCCGCGCTCGCCAGACGCCGGCTGCGCGCCATCGACGCCGCCCACAGGCGCTCGGTTTGCTCGCCCCGACCCACCACCAGGCCGTCCGTCCTCGTGGTCAGAGATCAGGTGATGGCTCGACCGCGACCGTGCTTGAGCACCCGCCGAGGCTGGCCATATGGACGAGGATTCCATCGCGCACGGTCACAGTATTTCTTTGCTCGGCGTCGCTGTATGAGCGGCGGAGTACCTCGTGGGCGGAAAGTTCGGCACCCTGGTTGTCGAGGACACCGGTGAGAACCGCCGCGGCGGATGAAGCCCGGTTGGTCCCTTTATGTCCGGTCTGTGGATCGGGATCAAATGCGGTGTCGACGTAGAGGCGGTTGGATTCCCGGCCCCTGCTCGCCGAGACGTAAAGCACCTCGCGGGTGGTGGTAGGCGAGACGAGCGCGTGACCAGTGTCCACAGTCCGCCCCTCTGCCTGGTGTGCCGTTGTGGCGTAGGCCAGCTCCACGTGTTCGGCGGCGTAAGCGGCGGGAAGGACGGTCTGACCGTCAGCATCGATTCGCTGCACGGTGATGCTGCCGTCTTCGTGTGTGGAAGTGACGACCCACCGGTCGCCGTTCTTGACCCAGCGTCGGCCGGCTGACAGCCGTCGGTCGTTCTGACGGGTGACGACGAGATCGCCGACGCCAGCTGTCTGGCCGCCGGCGACATCGACTCCCTGTTGGGCGACTTCGCCAGCTACGACTCGATCGGTCCTGGCCCGGCGGTTGAGTTCGGTAACCGTCGCTATGTCGCCTGCGATCATGAGGCTGGACCGGCCGGTGTCCATGTCTTTCCTCCAGGCCTGGTAAATGGCCTCGAGAAGCTGATCCCGATCTCCGCCGACCACGCGGCCGTGGGACTGGTAGGCGTTGATCGCATCGGACCGTCCGAGTCGGAGGTCGAGGCTGGCGGTCTTCTCCCAGTCGTTGACGAAGCGCCGAACCTCGCGCAGTTGGGGTGCTAGGTCGCCTCGATCACCGGCTACGAGTCCGAAGGCACCGCCGGCTTCGACCGCCGACAACTGGGCTGGGTCACCCACAAGCAGGACCTTCGCCCCATATCCATTAGCGGCGGTGACGAGTTCGTCGAGCGCGAGGGTTCCGGCGAGGGAGGCCTCGTCGACAATGAAGAGCTGACCGGGCTGGGGTCGTTGGGCGCTGATCTGGGCGTCGAGTTCGGCGATCTTCTGCCGTAGCCGCCCGACGGCGGCGGGGCCGGCGGTGGAGTGCGCGGTGAGGGTGGCGGTGACTCGCTGGCGGCGGGTGACCAGTTCGGGCACGCGTCGCCATTCGGTGAGCCATTTGGCGGTGTTCTCGGTGTCGATTCCTATCTCATCGCCGAGCGCTTCAGCGGCGGCCGCCGAGGGGGCCAACCCGACCACGCTTCCGGGTCCGTGTTGGGCTTCCCAGGCGGCTCGAAGCGCGGTCATGGTGGTCGATTTACCGGTGCCGGCCGGGCCAATGAGCACTTCGAGGGCCCTGCCGGACGTCGCGATCTTCTCGACCGCGAGCGCCTGATCGAGCGACAGCCGTCGCCCGCCGGCCAGGGGCTGCTCGGCTATCCCTGCGACGGTCTGCCTGGTCACGGCTGGTGCGTCGGTGCGCCGGCCGGCATCGAGGAGGCGGACTTCGGCGTCGAGAATCTCCTCGGTGGTGTAGATCTTGTGCGACTCCGGATGCAGCCGCGAGGACCCGTCCGGCCGAAGCAAGGCGGCGGGGGTCGGAGCGAGCGCGGGCGGGTTCAGCAGCAATGATCCGTCGAGCGCCCGGGAGGTGACCCGCTCCGCTACGGCGACCCGGTCGCCGGGGGTGGCGAAGCGGACCCCGTGGAGGATGCGCAGTGCTTCGGCCATTACGTTGTGCCGGTTGAACGTGGCCCGCCGGGCCGACACTGCCTCTTTGGCGGCCCGGGCAGCGTCGGCGAGGACCTCGTCAGCCAGATCCCAGCTGTAGAGGACGGGCAGGTCATTTCGGCCAGCAAGGCTGGCCACCCACGCGAGCTGGTCGTCGATTGGGCCGAGGTGATGTTCGGTCCTGGTCCGCCAGTCGCCGGTCATCTCCTTTAGGCTTCGGTGCGCCTTCGGTGGCCGGGTTTCGAGGGTGGCCTGCTGGGCGAGCCGCATGGTCTCGGTCGTGTTCGGGCGTCGGCCGTGAGCGTCGATGAAGCGGGAGACCAGTTCGGCGGTGCGGTTCTCGACCTGCTCGGAGCGCTGGGAGAACTCCTCCATAAGGGTGTCGGGGACACCCGTGATCTCCCAGCGGCGATGCTCAGAGTGGCGGCGCGCTACTCCGTCCCAGCCGACCCGGAGCGCTTGGGTGAGCAGGTCGGAAAGCACACCTTGGTGGAGCTCGGAGAGCGTGACCGCGGCCCTGAACAAGCCCCGGCTGTCTAGGGTCCGCCACGCCCCGTCCGACACGCTCTTGGCCCGGTTCCACACGACGACGTGGTCGTGCAGTTGTGGATCGCCGGCCCGTGAGTCCCAGTGGGTGAACGCCGCCGCGATTACGCCGGTTATGTCCTCCTCGACCATCCCTTGGGGGCCAGAGCGGGAGCGGAACACGTGCTGTTCGGCATAGGCGGTCACGAACTCGAGGGCCCGGCGGTGACAGTCGTAGATCACTTCCTTGGTGGCCGGGTCCGCGAGCGCCCAGGCGACCGAGACTGACTTGCTGGGGCTGAAGGTCAGGTCGAACCCAGCCACGGGTACGCGCCTATTCGAGAGGATCGGGGTCTGACCGACCGGCTTCCCGCTGACCGGGTCGCATATCTCCCCGAGCATCCGCCGCAGATGCTCCTCCGACATCTCCGACCCTGCTTCGACCCCTTTGCCGTCGGCGAGGTCGGCGAGGCCGGCGCCAAGGAACCGTCCCGGCGGGGTCCCGGTCGCCGCGTAGTAGGCGGCCAGCCCGTCGGCGGGACGGGAGCCCTGGTCGCCGGCCGCGACCGACTCCATCAGGTACCGGAACCCCCCTCCCAGACTCACCCTCCGGATCGAAATCATGCAGCGCTTCCTTTTCGAAGCCCACCCTGGGCCTCCATTGCCTATGGGCAGCGGCGCGCCACGTAGCCAGCCAGGCCGCACCTTGGTGCCAGAGGTGTAGGACCTTGGGGTTGGAGTTGGAGAGGGGTGGTTCTTTGCACTTGGGGTGTTGGGAGTAATTGTGAGTTGATAAATGGTGTCTTTCG
>JBPYFF010000334.1:0-6182 GCA_051984455.1 Acidimicrobiales bacterium
GGACCCAGGGCATAGATCGAGCGCCGGACTCCGAGGTGGGAGGCGACGGTAAACGGGTGGTGGGAGCGGGTCCTCGCGGCCGAGGCGCAGGTAAAGAACGTGGAAGCTCAGGGGCGGGAGGTTTGAACCGCCGCCTGGTCACCCCATGAAAGCGTCAGCCGGCGGGTTGGCTCAGGGCAGCGGTAATCTCACCGATTGCCGCCTGCTCTGAGTCGCTCACTGCCTGACCCCGCTCGCGATGGGCAGCGGCCACTTTGTCGGCCAGGTTTATGATGAATCGACGGTACTCGTTCACCTCCACGGGCGTCGCCTTGCGGTCGAGCAGAGCGACGGCGTCCCGGAGGTGCTGGAGTCCCTGCTCCTTCACTTCCTCAGGTGAGTGGTAATGGGTATGGTCCCGCTCGGGCTTGGCGGCCACGATCTCATCCAGAAGCTCACTCTCACCGTGCTGCTGCCGCGCCTCACCGTACGCCTTGGCCATGGCGATGGTTTCCCGAAGCATGCCTCCGGGCTGAGCGGTGACCACGATCAAACCCGCGCTCGGTGGGGCTTCAAGGATGAGATGCCATTCATCGTCCGAGAAGTCAGACTTGGTCGTCATCACGTCTCCCGTCAGTTGGCACTCGCTGGTCCGCCTTAACCCATACGCTAGCGACCGGTGCCGGACCCCACACGGGAGATCGCGGCACGAGTTGCATCACGCGCCGGCGGGGTAGACCACAGGATCGACAACACTGACATCCGCGACTTATAGGGGCTTGACGTCCTTCACTTCCGCCATGTACCGACCGGCGGCGTCTGCTGCCTCGTCCGGCGTCCTCCCGTGCTCGCGGGCTTCCATGTAAGCGCCATACCAATCCCACCAGTTGTGCGGCGCATGGGTCTTCTCGTACGGGTCATGATGCTCAGCCGTTTCATGCAGCAGCTCGGCTCGGGAAGCGACGTCGCTCGTCTCCTCCCACTCCCGCCCCGGAAGCCGCGTCGTGATCTCCTGGAGTAGCCAGCCATTGCCGTCGGGATCGCTGAACGCGGCATACGTCTGGTAGGACCGCCCTTCCGGGTCCCGGCCCGGAACACGCCCGCCGGCGAGGTGGAAAATTTCGCTGACCTCAACTCCCCGGCTGATGAGGTCGGCACGCGCCGCATCGATGTCGGAGACGGCCAGGAGCAAGCGCTGAACGGAGCCAGGCTCGTCGGTGGTGAGGCCGATCCCGAACGAGACCGAGCACGCCGAGTGGGGAGGTGTTAGCTGAACCGCCCGGAAGTTGTCCCCCCTGACGATGTCGGCGTCCATCCGCCCTCCGAGGCTCTGGTAGAAGCCTTTTGCCCGATCGACGTCGGAGACGGGCAACGTCACCACCTCGAGCTTCATGTCGATCTTCCCCACTGCGGCCGGCATCGAGGGGTTACCGCTGGCACCGATGCTGCTCATGTTGACCTCCGTCGGTGTACTTGCAGTGGCAGCAGTATGTCGCTTCCACCAATGATCAGCCGACGGTTGCCAGCTCGTCGAGGTAGCCGGCCAGGTGGGCGGTGAGCTCCTGCGCATCCGGGCCGACACCGTCGATGAAGCTCGACTTCCTCCGTCGCAGGAACGTGTCGCCGATCAGGTACAGGCCGGGACAGGCGGTCACGCCGCCATCATGGCGCACCCGTCCCTTGGCGTCGAGCACGGGCAGGTGGAGCCACGGGTACGAAGCCCGGTACCCGGTGGCCCAGATGACGGTCGTGATCTCGCGGGACTGCAACCGCACAAGGAGCGGCGGGTCGGACGGGATGCTTGTTGGCTCGAAACGCTCCGGTCGCTCCGCCTCATCGTCGGCGCCGCTGGATTCGGCCCACTCGTCCAGGGTGCCAAGCAGGCGCCCGAGCTTCAGGTCGGCGAGTGTGCACTGGTTGAGAAGTGACCCCGAGAACTGGGCGGTGCCTTCTTCCGTGATACCACCGAGTCGCCCCACGAGCCGTACTCCGATGCGCTGCAGGGCGTTGAGATCGATGGTTTCACGCGCCGGTGATCCGACGAGCTGGAACGATGCCACGTTGCGGGCCCGGACGATGTCGTCGACCTCGTCATAGCGCTCGTCGAGGACACCCGCGCCGTCGAGCCACCACATGATGTCCATACCGCGATACACGCGCGGCAGCCGTACGTGACCGCCGACCGCCAGGGTGACGGGTCGACCTGATCTCTGGATCTCGTCGGCGAGCTGGACCCCTGTGGCGGCCGCACCAACGACCAACACGCCGCCGTCCTCCAGCTGGTCCGGGTTGCGGTAGTCGGCAGGAGTGAGGGAGGTGATGTGCCGGGGGAGCATCTGGGCAACCTCGGGCACGTTGGGGCGGCTGTATGGGCCACTGGCGACCACCACGGTCCGCGCCCGCCAGGCCCCCGTGGTGGTGGCGACGACGTAGCCGTCGGCATCGGCGCGCAGGGATGTCACCTCGGTGTGGGCCTCGACGGGTGCGGCGATGGCGTCCGCATAGCCGCCCAGGTAATCGACCACCTCGGGCATGCTCATGTAGCCGTCAGGGTCCTCGCCGCAGTACTGGTAACCGGGGAGCCGGCTGAGCCAGTTGGGAGTAAGCAGCCGGAGGGAATCCCACCGGCCGGTGCGCCACGAGTTGGCGACCTGCCCCCGCTCGAGCACGACGTGGTCGATCGACCGCTCGGTCAGGCACCGGCTCATCGCCAGGCCCGCCTGCCCGCCCCCGATGATGACGGTGGTGACCGCCGGCACCAGACCGTCCCGTCGCCTCAGGGGCGGCGCCTCAGTTGACCTCGACCACCACGTTGGTCGGGTTGGTCACGATGTCGTAAACCGCGGACCGTTTCTGGGACTGCGCCACCAGCGCCTTGATGTCTTCGGGCGACGCGTCGGCGTCAATGTTGTAGCTCACCTTGATCCGGCTGAACCCGTTACGCACCTCCGGATCGGCTCCCAGGATGCCGCGGACGTCCATGTCCCCTTCGAGGGTGGCCGCGACCGACCGCAACTGGATTTCCCTGTTCTGGGCGACCGCCGCCACGCCGGCGGTAAGACAGCTGGCCAGGCTGACGAGCAGCGTCTCCACTGGCGTTGGGCCGTTGTCCTCCGAGGCGAAGAGCTCGGGATGGTCTCCGTCGAAGGTGAAGTCGGCACGATGCTTCTGCTCCGCCCCGAGACCGAAGAACCCCTCGACGCTGCTCCGGCTGTGGGTGCCGTTGACCCACGTGTTGCTCACGCGCCATTTGAAGTTGGCGCCTTCCGGCTCGGCGGCCAACGCGTCTCGGGCGGTGAGTAGAAACTCGGTGTTGACGCCGTTGTCCACAGGGGTGGCGGTGTTGGTCATTTCCTCGTACCTCCCAGAATCGCCCCGAGAACCTGAAGCTGGCTCAGACTAGCCCAGAAGTCGACCGGTTAAGTCAAGATTCCCCTATCGTGACGGGCGTGCCGCCACTGGAGCGTTCATTGCCGGTGACCGGCGCCTGGCGACCGGGCGACGACCCGGGCCACCGGTCATTTATCACGCTGTTTGGCGACTCGCCGCTCCAGCTCGAGTCTGGCGGGACGCTGGGCCCGGTCACGGTGGCCTACGAGACGTGGGGGAGACCGTCAACCGCCGCCGACAATGCGGTGCTTGTCCTCCATGCGCTCAGCGGTGACAGCCACGCCGCCGGTGAGGCGGGTCCCGGGCACCCGACGCCCGGTTGGTGGAACCCGCTGATTGGTCCTGGCGCCGCGATCGATACCGACCGGTGGTGGGTCGTCTGCCCCAACACGCTCGGCGGTTGTCAGGGCACAACCGGGCCGTCTTCCGACGCGCCGGACGGCAGGCGGTGGGGATCGCGATTCCCCCTGATCACGCCGCGCGACCAGGTGGCGGTCGAGGCCGCTGTGGCCGACGCCCTCGGGGTTGCCAGATGGGCGGCCGTCGTCGGCGGGTCGATGGGGGGGATGCGGGCCCTGGAGTGGGCCGTCATGTTCCCCGAACGGGTCGAGCGCATGATCGTGTTGGGCTGCGGGGCGGCCGCCACGGCGGAGCAGATCGCGCTGTGCGCCGTGCAGGCGCAGGCCATCCGGCTCGACCCCGGCTTCCGGGGTGGCGATTACTACGATCTCCCGCCGGGCGAGGGGCCGACGACCGGTCTCGGTCTGGCTCGGCGAATCGGGCACATCAGTTATCGCTCCGAGATCGAACTGCACTCCCGGTTCGGCCGCCGGTCCCAGGACGACGAAGACCCGTTCAACGCAGGTCGGTACGCGATCGAGAGCTACCTCGACCATCAGGCGGTCAAGCTGGCTCGACGATTCGACGCCAACAGCTACCTGGTTCTGAGCCGTGCCATGGATCACCACGACGTCGCTCGGGGCAGGGGATGTGTCTCCGACGTGCTCGGGAGTGTGCAGGCCCGGGCGACGATCGTCGCCATCGATAGCGACCGCCTCTACCCGCCGCGCCTGCAACAGGAATTGTGTGCCAACCTGCCGGGTCGCCCGGAGCTCGACGTCGTCACCTCCCCGTTCGGTCACGACGCCTTCCTCATCGAAAGCGAGCAGGTCGGCAAGTACATCCGCAAGGGTCTCGACGGATGAGCGGGTCGAGCGGCCGTTACCATCGCCAGCGTGGATGACCGACACTGGGGGTTCCGAACCCGCGCACTGCACGCCGGCGGCCAGCCGGACCCGACGACCGGTGCACGGGCTGTCCCCATTTATCAGACCACCAGCTTCGTCTTCGAAGACGCCGCTGATGCGGCTGACCTCTTCGCCCTCCAGAAATACGGCAACATCTACACCCGCATCGCCAACCCGACAGTCGCGGCATTCGAGGAGCGCATGGCGAGCCTGGAGGGCGGCATCGGGGCGGTGGCAACATCGAGCGGTCTAGCGGCGGAGTTACTGACCTTCACCAGCCTCGCCGGGGCCGGAGACCATCTGGTGGCCAGCGCCGCGCTTTATGGAGGTACCCGGACGCTCCTGGATGTGTCGCTCCGCCGCCTGGGCATCGACACGACGTTCGTGCCGCCGGACGATCCCGCGTCGTTCGCCGCAGCCATCCGGCCAGAGACCAAAGCGCTCTACACCGAAATCATCGCCAACCCTTCTGGAGTGGTAGCCGATCTCGCCGCACTGAGTGACGTCGCCCATTCCGCGGGGCTTCCGTTCATCGTCGACGCCACCCTTGCGACGCCCCACCTGTGTCGCCCGTTCGAGCACGGCGTGGACATCATCGTCCACTCCGCGACGAAGTTCATCGGCGGGCACGGGACGTCGATCGGCGGCGTGATGGTCGAGCGGGGGACCTTCGACTGGTCGAGCGGGCGCTTCCCCGGGATGACCGAGCCGGTGGCCAGCTACGGCGGCCTCCGTTTCTGGGAGAACTTCGCCGAATACGCGTTCTGCACGAAGGTGCGGGTCGAGCAGCTCCGGGATTTCGGCGCGTGCATCTCACCCTTCAACGCCTTCCTGTTGCTGCAAGGGCTGGAAACACTTGCCTTGCGCATGGACGCTCATGTGGCCAACGCTCGGGCGGTCGCCTCGCACCTGGCGGACCACCCCGACGTGGCGTGGGTCGCGTACGCCGGCCTGCCATCCTTTCCCAGCCATGCCCTCGCACAGCGGTACATGCCCGCTGGCCCCGGGGCGGTTTTCGCCTTCGGCGTGCGCGGCGGGCGGGACGCCGGCCGAACGTTCATCGAGGCGGTCGACCTGTGCAGCCACCTTGCCAACATCGGGGATACGCGGACGCTCGTCATCCACCCGGCGTCGACAACTCACCAGCAGCTCTCGGACGATGCACTTGCGGCCGCCGGTGTCCCCGCTGACCTGGTCCGAATCTCCGTGGGTATCGAGGACGTCGACGACATCCTCTGGGATCTCGACCAGGCACTCGCGGCGGCGACCAAAGGGGTACCGTGAGGGTGGCGCGGTGAGCGAATCCTGGCACCCGCCCTCGGCGCAGGAGCGCCTCGAAATCCTCCGGGGCACGAAAACGGTGGCGATGGTGGGCGCGTCCTCCAACCGCGCCCGGCCCAGCTACTTCGTCGCCACCTACCTGGTGAGCTCGAGCACCGACTTCATCGTGTGGTTCGTCAATCCCCGCGAGACGTCGGTTCTGGGGAGGCCGGTCTACCCGTCACTCGAAGCCCTGCCCGAGCCGCCCGACCTCGTCGACGTGTTTCGCCGGCAAGACGATCTGCC
>JBPYFF010000335.1:0-9370 GCA_051984455.1 Acidimicrobiales bacterium
TCTTCGAATCGAAATCGGGGATCTTGCCGGCCTTCTCGTACTCGGCGCCGCGATGCACGAGCAACGTGGCGTCGCCGCCGTCGTCGAGCAGCATGTTCGGGCCGTCGCCATCAGGCCAGCGCAGTGCCTGCTCGGTCGCCCACCAGTACTCCTCCAGGGTTTCTCCCTTCCAGGCGAAGACGGGAACGCCGGCTCGGGCAATGGCAGCGGCAGCGTGGTCCTGGGTGGAGAAGATGTTGCACGACGCCCAGCGGACTTCTGCGCCGAGATGGATCAAGGTCTCGATAAGAACGGCCGTTTGAACCGTCATGTGCAGCGATCCACTGATGCGGGCTCCCGAGAGGGGTCTGGCGTCGCCGTATTCCTCCCGGAGGGCCATGAGGCCCGGCATCTCGACCTGGGCGAGGTCGATCTCCTTGCGGCCGAAGTCGGCCAGCGAGAGGTCGGCAACTTTGTACGGCGTTGCAGTCATGAGCTGACTCCCTGTTGATAATGGCGCGAGCGAACGATCCAACGGTGGGTCGCTCGAGCCGGGACCCTCTGGCCCTTCCCGTCTGGTCAGCTCGGCTTGGCGCAGTGTAGTCGCCGGTCCAGGTGATTGGGCAGGGGCGCATTCGATCCCTAGGCTGGCCGCGTCATGCCTCTGCTCCCGCAGACCCCTCTGGCAAGGCGGCGCCGCCTCCGGGCACTGGCCATTTTCTCGTTGCTGGTACTGGTCGTCGTCTACTTCGCCACGCGGAGTGGCAGCAAGAACACCAACAAGGCATCGGCCGTCACCTCGACGACCGCGCTGCTCCCTACCACGACCGCCGGAGCTGCTCCGTCCGCCCACGGCCTGGCCATGCCGAAGACCTATTTGCCCGGCGTCCCTGCCAATCACGATCCGGCCAACGTCTACTACTACGACGGCGTCAACATGCTGGCCCCACAGGTCGCGACCGACCCGGCCCGGGTGTATGTGCCGAATACGGGCAGCAACTCGGTGAGCGTCATCGACCCCGGCACCTACAAGGTGATCCAGACGATTCCCGTCGGGATGCAACCGCAGCACGTCACCCCGTCGTGGGATCTGAAGATCCTCTGGGTGGAGAACGACAGAGGCAATTCCCTCACGCCAATCAACGCCGCGACGGGTGTGGCGGGTGCGCCCGTGCCGGTCGACGATCCGTACAACCTCTACTTCACGCCGGATGGGACCCGCGCGGTGGTCATGGCGGAAGCGCTGCACCGGATGGACTTCCGTGACGCCCAGACAATGGCGCTTCAGCACTCGATGACGGTGCCGTGCGATGGGCTCAACCACATGGATTTCTCGCCCGACGGTCGCACCGCGGTCGCCAGTTGCGAGTTCGACGGTCAGGTGCTGCAGATCGACATGACTCCCGGCCAGGAGCGAGTGGTGCAGGCCATCAAGGTGGGAGGCTCGCCGCAGGACGTGAAGCTCTCTCCTGACGCCACCGTGTACTACGTGGCCGACCTGAGCAAGGGCGGCGTGCATGTCATCGACGCGACCTCGTTCAAGGAGATCGGATTCATCAAGACCGGCAAGGGTGCACACGGCCTGTACCCGAGCCG
Organism: Acidimicrobiales bacterium; assembly: GCA_051984455.1. Lineage (GTDB taxonomy): Bacteria > Actinomycetota > Acidimicrobiia > Acidimicrobiales > Palsa-688 > JBPYFF01. The sequence continues at coordinate 1,576 of JBPYFF010000335.1, forward strand.
GGATGCCACCAAGCTGTACGTCTCCAACCGGGGCGAGGGAAGCATCAGCGTCATTGACTTTGCCACTCAGCAGGTGGTCGCGAAATGGGTGTTCGACAACGGCCACGGCAGCCCCGATATGGGCGGGGTCTCGGCCGACGGCAAGATCCTGTGGCTGTCAGGCCGCTACGACGGCGAGATGTACGCCATCAGCACCGACACCGGCAAGCTGGTGGTCCCGCCGATCAAAGTCGGCAGCGGTCCGCATGGTGCCTGTGTCTGGCCCCAGCCGGGGCGATACTCGATGGGTCACACCGGCGTGCTGCGATAGGCGTTGTCGCCTCACGGAGATAGGGTCGACGAGATGACGAACGCCGAGCGCATCCTGGTCGTGGCCGCTCACCCGGATGACATCGACTTCGGCGCGGCCGCAACCGTCGCTCGATGGGTCGACGAGGGGAGGGAGGTTTCCTACTGCATCGTCACCGACGGCGACGCTGGTGGCTACGACCCCACGGTCCCGAGGTCCGAGATCGCGGGCATTCGGCGAGCAGAACAGACCGCCGCCGCCAAAGAAGTAGGCGTGACCGACCTGGTGTGGCTGGGCTATCCGGATGGCCAGGTCGTGGTCAGTCTGTCGCTTCGACGTGACCTGGCCAGAGTCATCCGCCAGGTCCGGCCCCAGCTCGTCGTCTGCCCCTGGCCGGAGCGCAACTGGGAACGCATTTTCGCCAGCCATCCCGATCACATGGCGGTGGGCGAGGCCGCCATGTGCGCGGTGTACCCCGACGCCCGAAATCCATTTACCTTTCCCGAGCTTGCTGCCGAAGGGCTCGACGCCCATGTCGTCGATGAGGTGTGGGCGGTGGGTGCGCCGATGTCGGACACCTATGTCGACGTGACGGATACCTTCGACCGCAAGGTCGAGGCGTTGCGCCGCCATGTGAGCCAGACGGCCCGGATCCCGGACCTCGCCGGCTTTCTGCGCGGCTGGCTGTCTGCCAACGCGGTCGCCGGTGGGCTGGCCGAGGGCCGGCTGGCCGAGGTGTTTCGCCGCATCGACACCAGCGAGTTCCGCCAGCCGCCCGAAGCTGATGCCTGATGCCGCCGACTTCCATGAGCGGGTGGTGTCGGTCCTCCGCCAGCTGCAGCCGGGTGAGGTGCTCAGCTACGGCGACGTGGCGGCCGAAGCTGGCTATCCGGGCGCAGCCAGGGCGGTGGGCGCGCTGCTGGCGGCAGGAGGTGGCGGCCCGGACGTGCCCTGGTGGCGGGTGGTGACGGCCAACGGGCGGCTGGTGCCGGGACATGAGGCGATGCACGCTCGGTTGCTGCGGCGGGAAGGGGTAGCGGTGAGCAAGGGCAGGGTGGCCGATTACGGCAAGCGGACGAGCTAGGGGGGTCGACCATGGGATTTTCCCTGGCGGGAGTGGTGCGAGAATGGGCGAAGCGCACGCCTGACCGACCGATGTTCACGTTCGGGACGGCGACGGTCACGTGGTCCGAGCACGATGCCCGATCGAACCAGGTCGCGCAGGCATTGCTGGCCGAAGGCATTGGTTCGCAGGACCGCATCGCCTTCCTGGACAAAAACGGGCTCGAGTACTTCGAGGTGGCCTTCGGCGGGGCCAAGGTCAATGCCGTCCTCGTCGCCGTGAACTGGCGACTGGCTCCGGCCGAGATGGCGGTGGTCATCAACGACGCCGAGGCCCGCGTGCTGCTCGTCGGCCGCGAGTTCCTCGACCACTTGCATGCGTTCGAGGACGCGCTGACGTCCGTCAAGCGAATCGTCGTGCTCGATGACAACGGCTCCCGCGACCACGGGAGCTACGGGGACTGGCTGGCAGGACGGGCACCCACCGATCCCGGCATCGAAGCTGGCCCGGACGACGTTGCCATGCAGCTGTACACCTCCGGCACCACCGGCCTGCCCAAAGGGGTGATGCTGACCAACGCCAATTTGGGGGCCCTGATCCCCGAGGGGACACGGGAGATGCAGTTCGATGCCACCAGTGTCTCGATGGTGGCGATGCCCCTCTTTCACATCGGCGGCTCAGGCTGGGCTCTGCTCGGCATCAGCAACGGCGCCCACACGGTTCTCATGCGCGAGGTCGACCCGGCCGCCATTCTCGAGGCGTTGGCGGGCATGCGGGTGACCCACGTGTTTCTCGTCCCCGCAGTCGTCATGTTCCTGCTGGCCTTGCCGGAGGCGTCAACCACCGACCTGTCCCATCTCAGGTATCTCGTGTACGGGGCATCGCCCATCAGCGAGAAGGTGCTGACTCAAGCTATGACGATCTTTGGCTGTGATTTCGTGCAGCTGTACGGCCTCACCGAGACCACCGGCGCGATCACCGTGCTTCGCCCCGAGGAGCACGATCCTGCCGGGCCACATCCCGAGCGGCTGCGAAGCTGCGGCAGGCCGTTTGCCCATGTGGCCCTGCGCGTCGTTGACCTGGCAACCGGCGAGGAGCAACCGAGCGGCCAGCCCGGGGAGCTATTGACCCGTTCTGCCCAGAACATGAAGGGGTACTGGCGCAACCCCGGGGCCACGGCTGCGACCATTCGCGGCGATGGCTGGCTGCGGACGGGCGACGTCGCCTACCTGGACAGTGACGGCTTCGTGTACCTGCACGACCGCGTCAAGGACATGATCGTGTCGGGCGGGGAGAACATTTACCCGGCCGAAGTCGAGAACGCATTGATGGCCCATCCGGCGGTGAGCGATTGTGCCGTGATCGGGGTCCCCAGTGAGCGCTGGGGCGAGACGGTGAAGGCCATCGTGGTGGCGACTCCGGGAGCTGAGGTCACCGCAGACGAACTGATCACCTTTGCCCGGTCCCGAATCGCTCACTACAAGACACCGAGCTCGGTCGATTTTGTCTTGGCGTTACCGCGCAACCCGTCGGGAAAGGTCTTGAAGCGCGAGCTCAGGGAGCCCTACTGGCAGGCGGTGGAGCGGCGGATCAACTGACGGCCGGCTCGGCGGCCCGACGAGGAGCCGGAAACCGGCTCTCACCAGCCACCAGCCCCCCGTCTGCCGGGCCCTGGCGGTCCGGGGCGGGCGAGGGGAAATCGATTGCCGGCGAAGCCGGTGACGGGCCGCCTCCGCGTGCAGATCGGCGATACGGGCGGCGGCAAGGTCTCCAACGAGAAGAGGGTGGCTCACCTCATCCCGGTACCAACTCGCCGTGACGGCCGCTGTGGCCGCCGGCTGCCATTCAGCGGGCGGAGAACGGCTTGTCCTTGTCGACGCGGGGCTCTGGGGGAAGCCCGAGCACCCGCTCGCCCAGGATGTTGCGCTGGATCTCGTCCGTCCCCCCGCGGATCGACAACGACGGTCCGGTGAGAAACAGCGTCCTCCACTCGGCGCCGTCGCCCTGCTCGACCACGCCGCCCGGCCCCAGCAGGTCGACACCGAGGTTGCCGATCTCCTTGAGCGTGCCGGCCATCCGCAGCTTGGCCCCCGAGCCTTCCGGCCCCGGGGTGCGACCGGCGCGAGACACTGCTCGGGCCCGCAGCCCGGTCATCCGGCTCACCTCGAGGTCGGCCAGCGCGTGCGCCAGCCGGTCCCGCAGGACAGGGTCATCGCCCGCCCCCCGCTCGGCCGCATGGGCGAGCAGCTCCGGCCGGGACACCCCGAAGCCGCCGCCGATCGAGCCGCGCTCGTACATGAGCGTGGTGATGGCGACCCGCCAGCCTCCGCCGGCCGGGCCGATGCGGTCACAGTCGGCAACCGGAGCCTGATCCAGGAACACCTCGTTGAAGTGGGTGTCGCCGTTCATCTGACGGAGCGGCCGGACCTCAACTCCGGGGGCGTCCACCCGGAGGCCAAAGGCGGTGATGCCGGCGTGCTTGGGGACGGACCAGTCGGTCCTGGCCAGGAGCAACCCCCACTGCGAGTAATGGGCCCGACTGCTCCACACCTTGCTTCCGCTGACGCGCCACTCACCTCCGTCGAGCTCGGCTCGACATTTGAGCCCGGCCAGGTCGGAGCCGGCGTCAGGCTCGGAGAACAGCTGACACCAGATCTCTTCCCCGCTGCGGATCGGTGGCACCCAACGGGCCTGCTGCTCGGGCGTGCCGTGGGTCATGATGGTCGGCGCGACCAGGGAGATGCCCACCATGAACGGATACAGGTCCGGCACCTCGAACTGGCTCATCTCCTGGGCGATGATGGCGGCCTGGTCGGGCGTGGCTGCCATCCCTCCGTGCTCGACCGGCCAGCTCGGCACCGCGTAGCCGCCGTCGGCCAGCACCGCGAGGAAACGCCGGCCCTCCTCCAGGTCGTCGCGGCCGGCGCCCATCACGGAGAAGGCGGCCCCGGCCGGCTTCGGCCGCAGCCGGGCGGCGAGGGCCGTCCTGACCTGGTTCCGAAAGGCCGCCTCCTCCGGGGTGTCCTCAACCGTTGTCATGCCGGGCCGTCTGGGCGACGTCGATGAGCTGGCGGGCGCAGGCCTGGCAGAGGTAGTCGATCCCGCCGCCGTCGCCGAGCACCGGGATCATGGCCTTCTGCAGACCGGTTGCTCCACATCGAGGACAAGCTACCTGGACGCCCGCGTCGGCCGATGCCATGACTCGAACCCTACCGGCGCCCCCAGGCCCAGGTGGGCTGCTCGAAGTGGTGCACTCGAGTCCAGCGCCCGTGCACCGCCACCTCGCGCAGCTGATAGAGGATGGCCGCGGTCGGCGCGTGGATCAACCGGCCGGGGCCGAGCGGCATCTGTATGACCGGCCGGTCGCTCTCGGGGATGGTCAGCAGCCGGGGCGCATCGGGGACATCCAGGGCCGAAAGCGGAATCCGGTGGACAGAGGCCACCTCGGCCGGGTTGGGGTGGAGCGTCCCGACGCGACCGGCCCAGAGAACCACCGGGGTGATCGAGAACCCTGAACGGGTCGGATAGTCGTCCAGCAATCCGACCACGGCGGACGCCGCGAGGCGCAGTCCCAGCTCCTCGGTCAGCTCGCGCCGCGCCGCCTCGGGGGCCGACTCGCCTGCATCGACCCGGCCGCCCGGCAGGGCCCACTGACCGGGGTGCGCTCGCAGGCCCGCCGTCCGCCTGGTCAGGAGAAAGGCCGGGTCGCTGCCATTGGCCACGACCGTGACCGCGACCGCAGCCGGCCAAAGCCCGTCGGCAATCGTCTCTTCCCGAGGAAAGGCACCGAGGTTGGCCCTCATCCGGGCCTCGAGGCTCATGGTCGGCTATCTCAATCGTCCTGGGCGGTCTCTATCAGCTGGCAGATCATCCTGACAAACGCCGGGGCCGTTCCTACCGTCGCAGCCCGGACAAAGGTGAGCCCCAGCCCCTCCGCCAACTCCCTCGCCTGGACATCGAGGTCATAGATCACCTCCATGTGGTCGGAGATGAACCCGATGGGAGCGACCACCACCTGTTTGAACCCCTGCTGCGCCAGCGCCTCGAGATGCTCGCCGATGTCGGGCTCGAGCCAGGCTTGCGCCGGCGGGCCGCTGCGCGACTGGTAGACCAAGGACCAGTCGGCCGCCCCCGCTTCTCGTGCCACCAGTCGGGCGGTTTCGGTCACCTCGGCGACGTACTCGGCGCTCCCCGGCATGGCCATCGGGATGCTGTGCGCCGTGAACGCCACCGCGGCGCCGTCCCCCGCAGCCGCGAGTGCGGCCCGGAGATTGTCGGCGTTGGCCCCGACAAACCCGGGGTGGTCGTAGAAGACAGGAAGCTGCCGGACGACAGGTGCCCGCTCGCCCACCCTGGCCCTCGCCGCCTCGATGTCGTCGAGGTACTGCCGGCGCCCGCTGTAGGACGCATAGGGCGAGGTGATGAAGGCCATTGCCCTGTCCCGGCCGTCGACGGTCATCTGCCGGATCGTGTCGGACAGGAACGGATGCCAGTTGCGATTGCCCCAGTAGATGGGAAGGTCGGCGTGCCGGCCGGCCAGCTCCTCCCGCAGTGCGGTGATGAGGGCCCTGACCTGGCTGTTGATGGGGCTGACTCCGCCGAAGCGCCGGTAATGCGCCGCCACCTCCTCCACCCGTTCGGGGGACACATGGCGCCCTCGCAGCACGTTCTGGAGAAAGGGAATGACGTCGTCCTGGCCCTCAGGGCCGCCGAAGGAAACGACCAGGAGGGCGTCAGCCACTCGGGGCGAGAGCGGCCGCCTGACGAGCCTGCCGGTCGGCCTCGAGCGCGACCGCCAGGGCGTCTGCCTTTTCTCGGGCGACCTGCTTGGCCGCATCCCGGTCGCGTAGCGGCCGAATGGTGATCTCGGTCCACACCTTGACCAGGACCTCGTTGTCCAGCCTGGCCAGCACGGCGAAGCCCTGTCTGCCCGGTGTCGGGTGCACTTCGAACCGGCGCAACGCCGCCCAGGGGATCCATTCCCGTCCCACGACGCGAACGATTTCGACGCCCCGGTCGTTGGTGACCACTTTTGCCTTGCGGGCCCGCCAGGCCAGCGCCACGATCAACAGCCCGGCCGGGATGACGACCCACAGATAGTCGCTGGGGACGGGTTTGAGCCCGGTGTCGGGATCCGGCTCGGCGAGCAGCGTCAGGCTGAACAGGTAGAGGGCGATGAGGCTCCCGGCCAGCAGGAGTTGCCGGCGGCGACTGGCGTAGACGTGGCGCCGGCCGTCCAGGAGCGGTTGCACGCGGCCAGGTTACGGCCGGGACCGGCCGGGATGGCAGTCAGGCACCCGCCGCGATTGGGGCAAGCGCCTCGGCGATGGGCTCGAGCACCCGTGGCGTATGCGGAGGTGGCAGGTAGACGACGCCGAGGTCCAGACCGGCCTCGCGGTAGGCGGCGGCCAGCTCAGCGAGCGCGGCCGGACCCGCCTGCGGGTCATACCGCAGGTGGGTGGAGGTCGTGATCCCGGCCGGATCCCGGCCGATCTCATCGCACCGTTCAACCGGGACATCCCGCTTCTCTCGCCAGGAGTCCACCGGGCCACCCGGGTAGTTCCAGTGCTGGGCCCAGCGGGCCACGCTGCGGAGCGTGCGACGTTCGCCCGTCCCGCCGACGCAGATGGGGGGATGCGGAAGCTGAATCGCCTTCGGTTCGCATCGGGCGTCGGCGAGGGTGAAGTACTCGCCCTTGAAGTCGGTGGTCGGGCGGGTGAGCAGGCTGACGATGACCTCCAGCGCTTCGTCGAAGCGGTCGAATCGCTCCGTGAGGGTGCCCAGCTCGATTCCATACGCCTCGCACTCCTGCTCGTTCCATCCCGCGCCGAGACCCAGCTCGAGGCGGCCGTTGGAAACAACGTCGAGGGCGGCGGCCATGTTCGCCAGCACGGCGGGGTGCCGGTACACGATGCCGGTCACGAGGACACCGACGCGAAGCCGCCGGGTGGCCTGAGCCAGCGCCGTCGTCACCGTCCACCCCTCGAGGCAGGGGCCGGTGGAGTCGGAGAAGATGGGGTAGAAGTGGTCGAAAGTCCAGCCCGACTCGAACAGCTCAATCTGGTCGGCGGTCTGCCAAACAGCGAGCATGTCAGTCCAGGCCGTGTGCTGGGGAGCGGTTTTGATGGCGAAACGCATAGCGTCCTCTCAGGTGCGGGGATGGTCACGACGCCACGTCGAGACCAGGTCTGAGCGCCAGACCAATGCCGCGATGAGCGAGACCGCGCCGGCCGCGGCTCCGATCACGAAGATCGCGTCCTCGCCGACGATGATGCCAAGAAGGATCAGCAGCACCCCGAGCGCACCCAGCGCGCACGAAACCCAAAACGCTGGCTGGCTGCTCGGGACAGTTGGGTCGGGCGAGTGAGCCCCGGGGTCAGAGATGGCCACCCACCTAGCCTAGGGCCGATGCGGGCACGAGGGTTCTGCGCCACTGTCGGGGT
>JBPYFF010000336.1:0-3879 GCA_051984455.1 Acidimicrobiales bacterium
AGCAAGCCGAGCTCGTCTAGGTGGGCGCGCGTCTCGTCCACCGTGGCCGGCGGGATCACCACCCCGACAAGCACGATCTTCTCGCGGAAGGCCCGCTCGATCAGGCTCAGCGGTCGTCCACCTCCACTACCTCCACGACACAGGTCGCGATGCGCTGACTCGGGCCGGACAGCGCGACCGTGCCATCGTCGTGCAACTCGACGTCGGCGTCACCACCTGGCTGATGGACGGTCACCCTCGGCCCGACCCGCCCCCAGCGATGGAAAGCGACCGCGGCTGCGCACGCACCGGTACCACACGCGAGCGTTTCCCCCGCCCCTCGCTCCCAGACTCGCATGGTGATTTCGTCCCGTCCGGGGCCGAGAGCCACAAACTCCACGTTCTGGCCGCCCGGCACGCTCGTTTCCAGCGACGGTCCGAGCTCGCGCACGGCGACGGTCGCGGGGTCAGGACCGGCCACGACCAGGTGGGGGTTGCCCATGTCCACCCTGAGGGTGCCGTGACCGACGTTGCACCGTTCATCGTCCCGGTTGGTACGAGCGACACCCATGTCGACGCTGACCCACACGATGGTGGGCGCTTCGGTGACTCGCAGCGTGAGGTTCCGAAGACCGGCCGGCGTGAGGACCACGAACGGGTGCCCGGCCGTGATCACGCCGGCATCAAAGGCGGCCTGAGCGAGGCAACGAAGTCCGTTGCCGCTCGTCTCCGCTTCGCTCCCGTCGGCGTTGCGAAGCTCGAAGGTGAGTGCGGCCTCAGCCGGTCCGTCCGGGCGGGTGGCCCGGATGAGCCCGTCGGCGCCGATCCCCCTGTGCCGGTCGCACACGGCACGCGCCAGCCCGGGCGTCAGCGGCCGGCCGGTGCCGTCCAGGTCGAGCCAGACACAGAAGTCGTTGCCGAGCCCGTGGTGCTTGGTGACAGAGAGGGTGCGAACGGTCATGCGCTCCTCCAGTCTCCCAGCAGGGCCGGGATGACGGCGAGCGGATTCTCCCCCGCCCCGTACCAGGTGATGCGAGGGTCGCGGCGCCACCACATCCGCTGGCGGCGGGCAAAGGTCCTGGTTCGGCTTACCGCCTCAGCCACGGCCTGGTCCAGGGACATGACGCCCTCGAGGCAGGCAAGCAGTTCGCGGTACCCGAGCGCCTGGCGGGCGGTGCGCGACAGTCCTCCCGGCCGGCCAGCCAGGCCGCGCACCTCGTCCAGCAACCCGGCGGAAACCATGGCCGCCAGCCGCTCTACGATCCGGCTAGACACAACCGCACGGGGGAGCCAGAGCCCGGCCAGCCGGAACCGGGTTGGGGGGTAGGAATCGATGCCGGGGCCAAAGGAGGAGAAAGGGCGGCCGCTGGCCACAGTCACCTCGAGGGCCCGGACCACCCTCCGGCGGTTGCCGGGCTCGATCTTCGAGGCTGCGACCGGGTCAAGTTGCTCCAGCCGCCGGAAGAGGGCGGCGCCGTCCCCCTCGGCCTCCAGCTCGGCCCGCACCTGCGGGTATTGACCGGGGGGCGTCAGCCGGTCGACGACCGCGTGGAAGTACAGCCCCGTTCCGCCCACGAGCAAGGCCCGATGGCCTCTCGCCTCGATGCCCTCAAGGACACGACGGGCCGCGGGAAGGTAGCGGGCGACGGTGAAGTCCTCGGCCGGATCGACCAGGTCGATGAGATGGTGAGGAACCTCCGCCTGCTCCTCGGTGGAAGGCTTGGCCGTGCCGATGTCCATTCCCAGGTACACCTGCATGGAGTCGACGCTGACCAGCTCGACCGGTGGCCCTTCCTTGCCCAGCTGCCTCGCCAGCTCAAAGGCGACCGTCGACTTGCCCGACGCGGTCGGGCCAACCAGGGCCAGGTGGTTCAGATGGCCACCACCGGGATCCGCGTCTTGTGGCGTGGCCACGCCGTGACCTCTTGCAGCTCACCCCTCAGGTAGTGCGGGGCGGCATCGGTCACTCGCAGCTCAGCAAACGTCCCTGCCGGAAGCCGGGCAGGAAAGTGGACGAGCTTGTTCTGCCGGGTCCGGCCGGTGGTCATGTCCGGGTTCCGCTTGCTCGGTCCTTCGACCAGCACTTCTTCGACCCGGCCAACCCGCTCCCGGTGCTTGGCGAGGGCGGTCCGATCGGTGACCAGCTTCAAGCGGTCGAAGCGGGCTGCCGCCAGCTCCGGGGAAACAAAGTCCCCTTTGCGGCTGGCTGCCTCCGTCCCCTCCCGGGGCGAAAAGATGAAGGTATAGGCACTGTCGTATCCCGCCTCGGCCACGACCTCGAGCGTCCGCTCGAAGTCGGCTTCCGTCTCGCCCGGGAAGCCGACGATCAGGTCGGTCGTCACCGCCAGGTCGGGCACCTGTTTCCGGGCGGCCGCCAGGCGCTCCAGGTAGCGGTCGGCCGTGTAGCCACGGTGCATGGCCGCAAGGGTGCGATCGCTCCCCGCCTGCAAGGGCAGATGGAGGTGTTCGCAGACAGCCGGCTCCGCCGCCATGACCTCGATCGTCTCGGGCCGCAGGTCCTTCGGGTGGGGGCTGGTGTAGCGGATCCGGCGGATGCCCTCCACCCGGGCGACTGCCCTCAAAAGATCGGCGAAGAGTGGGCGGGCCCGGGGCCGGTCCTCCGCCGGCCACGCTGGTCCCGTCAGCTCGACCCTCGCCCGCCACCCGGGATCGGCGCGAAGAACGGTCGTCAGGTCGCGGCCATACGAGTTGACGTTCTGGCCCAGCAACGTCACCTCCACCGTCCCGGCGAGGGCGAGCTGCTCGACTTCGGCTGTCACCTGGCCGAACGGGCGGCTGATCTCTTTGCCTCGCACCGACGGAACGATGCAGAAGGCGCACCGGTTGTCGCACCCGATCTGGATAGTGACCCAGGCTGCGTGGGCCAGCTCCCGCCTGACCGGAAGGGCGGAAGGGAAGGTCGAATCGTCGTCGAGCTGCGCCGCCTCGAGGATCTCCATGACGGGCCCTTCGATGGCCGAACGTCTCAACAGATCGGTGGCGTGGGCGACGTTGTGGGTGCCGAAGACGGCGTCCACCCAGGGTGCCCGGGCCTGGATGAGGTGCTGATCCTTCTGGGCCAGGCAGCCACCCACCGCGATCTGGAGATCCGGCCTGCGCTCCTTTACCGCTTTCAAGTGACCGAGGTTGCCGTAGAGCTTGTTATCGGCGTTCTCCCGGATGCAGCACGTGTTCAGGACGACGACGTCAGCGTCATCGAGTCGCTCGGCCGGGACGAGGCCGTCGGCTTCCAGCAGACCGGCCAGCCGCTCGGAGTCGTGCTCGTTCATCTGGCACCCGAACGTACGGATCAGATACCGGCGAGGCGGCGACGACTCCACGGCGGCCAGGATAGGTGAGGCTCGCCGCCGGAAGGCGGGCGCTCAGGGCTCCCCGGCGGCATCCGCGTCCGCCTTTGCCAGGAGCGAGCGAACGTCGTTGTCGCTGACTTCGGAGAAGTCGAGATACGCCAGCCCGACGGCACGAAAGAACGGAGGTGTGGCCGGGCAGACGACCTGGTCCGCGACCGTTCGCAACGCCGCCACCGATGAAGCCGCACCTACGGGCACGCCGACGACAACCATGGCCGCACCCTGCGCCCTCGCCGACGCGACGGCGGCTCGCATGGTGGAGCCGGTGGCGAGGCCGTCGTCGACCAGCACGATCGTTCTGCCCTCGATCGCCGCCGGCCGCCGGCCGGCTCGCAACCGGGCCTCCTGATCCACCAGCCGCCCGCTTTCGACCCGGGTGACCTCATCCAGGGTCCGGTCGTCGATCCCGAGCCCCTGGATGACGTCGCTGTTGAGCACCCGCACGCCCCCAGCCGCGACCGCGCCCATGGCCAGCTCCTCGTGACCGGGCACACCGAGCTTCCTCACCGCCAGGATGTCGAGCGGGGCA
>JBPYFF010000337.1:0-4924 GCA_051984455.1 Acidimicrobiales bacterium
CGCTGGCCTCGGCCTGATTGCCTTCGGGGCTACCGCCAACGAGGACGGTGAACCGCGGCATCTCGTATTACGATAGAATCTACCGTGGGGGGGATGTCATATGGAGGCGAACCGTGAGCAACAGCCGAAGGATCCGTAGGCGTCGGAATGACACTCTCAAATCCACCACCCGTCCGACAGGTGTCTGGGCGAGAATCCGCCGATGGCTGGGAATTGCTCGATGAACGGGGCCAGGTTCAGTGGCAGGGCCTCATGGCAGGCGCGCCGAGTGTCTCTTCCGTTGTAGCGGCTCATCAGATGCACTGACCGACCAGGGTCATGTGTTGCGCCTCTCGGCGCGAATCCTGTCATGTGTGGCTTGATGACAAGCACGGGCGTGCCCTCGACGGCGTCAAGTCCGGCCACCCGCACACGTAGCGAGTGCGCAGGGTATGCGCTAGACACGCTCGCCATGAGCGACTCCTACCCGGCCATCGTCGTAGCCAGCCCCGATGCCAAAGGGACCCTCGAGCAACTGTCGGACGACGACCTGCCGGAGGGCGACGTCACCGTTGACGTCGCCTGCTCAAGCCTCAACTACAAGGACGGCCTGGCTGTCACGGGACGAGGAAGAATCGTCCGCCAGTACCCGATGGTGTGCGGCATCGACCTGGCGGGAACGGTTCGTGACTCCGCCGCGCCGCAGTGGAGGCCAGGTGACGACGTGGTGTGCACGGGGTGGGGGCTCTCCGAAACGCATCCCGGGGGTTACACCCGCCGTCAGCGGCTGCGTTCGCAGTGGCTCGTCCCCCGGCCTTCTGAGCTCTCGATCACGCAGACCATGGCTGTCGGCACGGCGGGGCTGACCGCGATGCTCTGCGTCCTCGCGCTCGAGCATCGCGGCCTCTCCACCGAGACCGACGGAGAGGTCCTGGTGACGGGCGCAGGCGGGGGGGTTGGCAGCGTTGCCGTGTGCATCCTCGCCCGCCTCGGCTACCGGGTTATCGCCTCGACCGGGCGCCCGGAAAACGAGTCCTACTTGAAATCGCTGGGCGCGGCCGACATCGTCGACCGGGCGGAGTTTACGGAGCCCTCAAGCCGTCCCCTCGAAAAGGAACGATGGGCGGCCACGGTCGACACGGTTGGGGGCCAGACGCTCGCCTCCGCCCTCCGCCAGACCAGGTACCGGGGCGCGGTGGCGGCGTGCGGGCTGGTCGGGGGGACAGAACTGTCAACCACCGTGCTGCCCTTCATCCTCCGCAATGTCGCCCTTCTCGGCATCGACTCGGTGTTCTGCCCGACCATGCTGCGGTCCAAGGCGTGGCAACGGCTCGGCCTGGACCTGGACACGGACTTGCTCGACGTCATGACAACCGTCGAGCCGATGCAAAACGTCCCCCGGCTGTCCGAAGCGATTCTTGCCGGGGACACCCGTGGTCGGGTCGTGATCGACACCCTGGCGTAGCCCACCCCGCGCTTCGGCGTGAGCAGCGACGACGCTCAGGTCGCCAAGCTCTCGGAACCCTCGAAGACGGCCGCCTTTACCCCCCGACGAGACAACTCCCGGAGGAACGGGACCGGCTCGGTGACCAGCTCGGCCAGTCCCCCCGCCCCCGGACGGCTCAGGCGGCCCGCGGCTATCCATACCGCGGACACCGCCGCCACCGTTCCAGCCGCCACCGCCGGGCGGTCAATGGCCCCGAGCACCTGGGCGTCGTGGGTCGGGCCCCGCCGGCCGCGGACCTCCACCCGAACGGCGCCGAGCACGCCTTCTGGATGTGGCGGGCGCAGCATTGGCAACCACGCAGTCAACCGGTCCCTCCTGGTCGCGGCCAGGCGGGCGGTGACCCGGCGCACACCGGGAAAGGCGGGAACGAGCACGAGCGCGTCGGGCATGCCGGCCCGGTAGCAGTCCGCACCGCCGACCGGATCAGGGAACCAGCACAGCTCGCGGCCGGAACCGCCCGGCCGTCGCCGCCAGCCACCGTCCCGCCAGTCGATAGCGTCAGCAGAGAGGGCAGCATGATGCCCCCGAGCACAGGCCGGACCGCCGGTTCCAAGGCTGGCGACATGGATCTCGAGCGTTACGTCGAGTTGAGCCGCAGCGTGCCGGGCGAGAACACAGCTGAGGCCGGGAGCGAAGGCGGCTCCGACAACGATGGACAGTGACCGCTCCCTCGCTTCGGCATCCAGTGCGAGCAAGCCCCGGACCTCACCGAGGTTGTCGGCCACGGAAACGACCTGGACGCCCTTCTCGAGGGCCATCTCGGCGAGAGGGCGATGCCGGCGAGGAGTGGCGAGAACCATGATGTCGGCGTCGTCGAGGAGCTCACGGCCGAGGGTGCGGCGGGGGCAAACAGCCGTACACACTCGATCGGGAGCGGCCAGCATCTCCGCCAGTCGCTCGAGCCGGGCCCCGTCGTGGTCCACGATGGTGAGCCGCTCGACCTCTTCGGTTGAGGCCAACTGACGGGCCGCCCGGCTGCCGACCGCGCCGGTCCCGAGCAGGACAGCGCGCACTATCGCAAGTCGGGACCGGAAAGCTCCCGCCAGCCGCCACGCTGCGGCGGTGTACCGCCTGTGCCGCGCAGACGAAGGATCCCCGCCACCAGGGCGGTCACCCCGAGCACCAGCAGAGCGCGACGAAAGACTTGCACGTGGGGTTGGCTGGATTCGAACCAGCCGCGACGACCGATGGAACCCCTGTGGCCCGGGATGATACTGCCCCTGGCCGATCCAGACGACGGCCTGGCCCAGCGCGACGGCCGGGCACAGCGCGACGGCCTGGCCCAACGCGACAACCCCGGGCCAGTGAGCCCGGCCCGGGGTTGCTGCTCTGTCGCTGCGCTGTGGCGTAAAGGCTCAGTCGGCCGGGCCGGTCGTCAGCGTCACGGTTGCGGTATGGCTCTGGCCCGACTGGTCGGTCCATCCGATCGTGACCTTGTCCCCAGGACGGTGGTTCTGCAGCGCGTTGGTCAGGGCATCGGGAGAGTCGACCGTCTGGCCGTTCACGGAGGTGATCTCGTCACCCTGCTGCAGTCCCGCCTGGGCGGCCGGTGAACCCGACACCACCCCTGAGATCACGACACCCGACCCGCCACCGTTGTTGGACGAGCCGAACCCGCCGAAGTCACCGAAGCCGCCTGACCCTCCGGAGTTTCCGCCACCCTGGCTGCTGGTGCCGCTTTGCACCTCGACGCCGAGGAAGCCGCGGCCGCCGATGTGGACCGAGCTGCTGGACTGGCCCGACTCGATCTGCCGGGCGATCGTCAGGGCATGGTTGATCGGGATGGCGAACCCATCTGTGGCGCTCGACTGGTAGGGACCGCCCGTCGATGCGGCCGTGTTCATGCCGATCACCTGACCGCTGGTGTTGACCAGTGGGCCGCCCGAGTCGCCTGGCTGGATCGGGGCATTCATCTCGATCAGACCGGTCAGCTGCTCCGAGTTGCCGCCGTTGGCATCGCCGGCCGTGATCGACTGGTCGACAGCCTGAACGCTGCCGGTGACCACGGAGGGGGTGCCCCCCGTGCCGCCGGCATTGCCGATGGCCACGACGGAGTCTCCCGCGGCCACGTTGGAGGAGTCACCCGTCTTCACCGTCTTCAGTCCGGAAGCGTCCTGGAGCTGGATCACTGCAACGTCGTCGGTCGGATCGGTCCCGACCACCTTGGCGGTATAGGTGTGGCCGTTGCCGACGTCGGTCGCGGTGATGCTGGTCGCGCCGTCGACCACGTGGTTGTTGGTGAGGACCTCGCCGGATGACGTCAGCACCATGCCCGTGCCTGCCGCCCGGGCCTGCTGATATCCAAGCTGGGTGTTGATGTCGACCACTCCTGGGTCCACCTTGCCCGCAACCGAGGACGCCAGAGACGAGTCGCCGTTGCCTTGAGCGGACCCGCTATTGCCCTGCGGCGCGAGGAAGGAAGGCGTGTCGGCGACGCGAACCGGCGCGGTGCCCCGGGTCGCCAGGTTCTGGCCGAGCGCCGCCCCGCCCAGCCCTGCCAGCAGCGCCGCCACCCCGGCGATGGCGAGGACGGTACGGCTTTTGTGGCCCCGCGGTGGGGCCGGCGGTGAACCACCCGGGGCGGGATACGTGTCCGTCCAGGAACCACCGGGAGGGACGCTTCCCCACGGATTGCTCTGGCCTTCGCCGGATCCACCGAAGGGAGGGGAAGGGGGTGGGGGACCGCCGGCCGGCCCGCCAAGGGGCGGGGGTGGGCTGCCGGCGGGAGGCGGAGGAGGCCAGCCACCAGGAGCCTGGGCGCCGGAAGTCCAGCTACCGTACGGGGTGCCGCCCGCGGGGTGCTCGCGGGGGCCGGAGGGGTTGCTCTCAGGCTCGGGCCCTGATGCGGGGGAGTTCTCAAACGTGTCGCTCATGCTGTCACTCCTGCTGCGAAGTCATTTTCCTGGCCGGCGGGTGCCGTCCATTCCTTCGCACTCACATGAGTCAACGAACCCCGTCTGACAGGCGGCTAAGACAACCCTGAATTCCGCCTGAAATCTCAGAACACTGTCGCCATCGGGCCTCCCTCGGCCTGACCGGACCGACGAGCCGTCTCTTCCTCACGCCCCGGCAGACGGGACTATCCCGCCGGCCGGATGTTCTGGTTGACCCGCAACAGGTTCTTGGGGTCGTAGGTGGCCTTGATGGCGGCCAGCCGGTCGTAGTTCGGGCCGTAGGTCGCCCGGACGCGGTCCTGGCCTTCGTCCATCATGAAGTTCACGTAGGCGCCGCCGGCCGAGTAGGGGTGGGTCGCGTCCCAGTAATCCACCGTCCACTGCTTGATCTTGGCGGCGTTGGCCGGGTCGGGATCGACGCCGACAATGACCTGTGAGTAGGTCGCGTCCCGGTAGGCCCAGGCGGTGTCGGTGGTGCCGACCCGATTGACGGCCCCGTCGATGGGATAGAGGTGCATGGTCGAGTGCATCGTCGGCAGTTCCT
>JBPYFF010000338.1:0-4945 GCA_051984455.1 Acidimicrobiales bacterium
ACCGTGGGCCACGAGGAGCTCCCACGGTGTGCAGCCGTAGCGATCACGGCACGCCGAGGTGTCCACCTCCTCGTAAAGGTGTGTGTGGAGCCGCACCGCCTCATGGTCAGCGGCCAGGCCCGCCAGCTCGTCGAAGAGAGCCGGTTCGTCGACATGGGCGCCGCAAGGCGCCAGTCCGATCCGCACGCGGGCACCAGGCGCGGGATCGTGATACTCGCCGATCAGCCGGGCACAGTGCGCGATCACCTCGTCGACGGACTGGACCAGATCGGGGTCGGGCCCCTTGGTGAGCGTTCCCCGGCAGGCGTGCAGTCGTACCCCCGCCTCGTCTGCCGCTTCGATGGTTGCCTCGATATAGGGGAGCGACGGGCCGGCGGGAAAGAAGTAATGCTGATCGGCCACCGTCGTCACGCCGCCGAGCAAGGACTCGGTCAGCACTGCCGTCGACACCGCGCCGACCACCTCAGGGCCGAAGACTCCCGCCTGGTACCAGCCCTTGACGAGTCCACCGAGGCCCGCCAGCCACGGGCCGATCAGGGCTCGCTCGAGCTGCGGTACCGCCCGGCAGGCGCCCTGATAGAGATGCTGGTGACTGTTGATGAGGCCGGGGAGGCAAACGAGGCCCCGGCAGTCGATCTCTCGGTCGATCGCCGGCCGAACGCGAGCCGGCCCACTGCCACCGGCCGGTCTGCGGCCCGGCCCATCGCCGACCGGTCTGCCGCCCGGCCCATCCCTGCCCAGCCCGACCCCGACCGCTTCGATGACTGGTCCGTCGATCAAGACGTCGGCGCCGGCGAGCTCGGTGCCCTCATCGTCCATAGTGGCGACGAGGTCGAAACCCCGAAGGAGCAATCTCACGAAAGAGCGGCCCGGCGGGCGAAGAGCTCCTCTGCCGCCGCCTGCGCCGAGGCCCTCACCGCGCCCGGGTCGAAGGTTGTCGGGCGGGCGGCCGCCACGATCCTCCGCCCATCGACCCACACATCTCGGACATCCCGCCCCGAGGATGAGAACACCAGATGGGCGGCGACATTGAAGTCCCCCCCGTGCAGGACGGGCGTCGTGTGCAGACCAGCGAGATCGACCACCACGACGTCAGCCCGTTTTCCCGCCTCCAGCGATCCGGTGATCTCGCCCAATCCCAGCGCCCCGGCGCCGTCGACCGTGGCCATGGCCAGGATGTCCCAGGGGTCGCCCGTGGTCGGATCCAGGGTGCTGACCTTCTGCAGCAACGACGCAAACTTCATCTCCTCGATCATGTCGAGGTTGTTGTTTTCTTTCTCTCCGTCGCTACCCAGACCGACGACCACCCCCGCCGCCCTCATGGCGCCAATGCGGGCCGGACCCGACGACAGCTTCATGTTGGAACAGGGGCAATGGGCCACCGCCGTCCCTGTGCGGGCCAGCAGTTCGATCTCCCGGTCGTCCAGCCAGACACAGTGGGCGACGACCGTGCGCTGGCTCAGGATCCCGCGCTGAAAGAACACCTCGATGGGTCGACGGCCAAAACGAGCCAGTGACTCCTGCACTTCCCAGATCGACTCGGAAGAATGGGTGTGCAGCCCGGTATCGAACTCCTCCATCAAGCTGATCGCCGCATCGAAGCATTCGGGACTGCAGTAGAAGAGGTGCTCGAGGCCCACCCACGTGCGCACCCGGCCATCGGCTGCTGTTCGGTGGGACTCGAGCAGCTTGCGGTTGGACTCGATCGTCTCGAAGTAGTCGAAGCCCGCTTCGTCGGCGACGTACGGAACGAGGGTGGCCCTGATTCCCACCTCCTCGGCCGCCGCGGCCGACCGGTCCATGAATCGCCACATATCCATAACGGACGTGGTCCCCGCTTGTACCGACTCGGCGTAGCACTGCAAGGATGCGATGCCCGCGATCTCGGGTGTGAGGGCGCGATGGGCCGGATCGACGTACGCCTTCAGCCAGTCCCACAGTGAGAGGGACTCCGCCGTGCCTCGCAACAAGCCGGAGTGGAGATGGCAGTTGTGGAGCCCGGGGATGACGGCGGTGCCGGTCGCGTCGACGATCTCGGCGCCCGCGGCACGGGGGTCGTGATCCACTTCATCCACGGGACCGACCCTGACGATCGTGTCGGCGTCGATCAGGACTGAGCCGGGGTCGACCGGCTCACGCCCACGTCCGGGCCCGGCCGGTTGGCCACCCGCCACCGACATCGGCAGCACGATTCCGCCCCTGATGAGCGTGCTCAAGGCGTTGTCAGCCTCGCCGCATCGGGAGCACGGTTCTCCACTCGCCGTCGAGATCGTGAAGGGTGGCTGCGACCGCGCCAGCCGTCGGCACCAGCCCGATCTCTCCCACTCCCTTGATGCCGTAGGGGGCCCTGGGCTGGGGCTCCTCAATGAGGATCACCTCGACCGGTGGCATGTCCTTGGCCCGCAGGATGCCCAGGGACCGGAGCGTCATGTTTTTCGGCCGTCCCTCCGCGTCCGCGGGGAAATCCTCTGACAGTGCATAGCCGAGGCCCATGTGAACCGACCCCTCGATCTGGCCCTGGCACAGGATCGGATTGACCGCCCGCCCGACGTCATGGGCCGCGACGACCTGCTCGATTTCCCCCGAATCGCGATCCATGATCACCATCTGAGCGGCGTAACCGAAGGCGGAATGGATGACCGGGTTTTCGACGCCATCTGTCAGCGAATTGGTCCAGTCCACCCGGAACTCGCCCAGGTAGTCGACGCCCGGCCGGCAGCCATCGGCTCGAGCCCGGCGGCAGGCGTCAGCGACCGCCCCCGCACCCATCAGCGTCCCTCGGGAGCCGGTTGTCTGCCCCGCTCCGAGCTCGCGGGTGGTGTCGACCACGACCCGGACTTGATCGGCCGCAACCCCGAGTTCTTCAACTGCCACCTGAAGCGCGACGGTGTGAACGCCCTGGCCCATCTCCGTCCAGCAGTGCCGCACCTCGACGCTGCCGTCGTCCTCGAACCGCACCACCGCCCGGGCCAGCTCCTTGAAGCCGTTCCCCAGGCCGGAGTTCTTGAGGCCGAGGCCGAGGCCGACCGCCTTGCCTGCGTGCCGCGCTGCTTCATACCGGTCGCGCACGGCATCGAGGCAACGACGGGCACCGCGGCAGCCGTCGTCCATGATCTGGCCGGGGCCCCACACCTTCCCCGGCTCGATGACATTGCGGTCACGGATTTCCCAACCGGTCAAACCCGTGGCTTCGGCCAGCCGGTCCATGACCCCCTCCATGGCGAACTGGGCCTGGTTGGCCCCGAAGCCCCGAAAGGCGCCGCACACCGGGTTGTTGGTTCTCGCCGCAACCGCCTCTACATCGATGGCCGGCACGGAGTACGGCCCGCTCGCGTGGCCGGCCGCCCGCTCGAGCACCTTCATGCCAACCGAGGCATACGGCCCTGAGTCGCCCACCATTCGCGCCTTCAGGGCGGTGAGCATCCCGCCGTCGTCGCACCCGGCCCACACCTCGATGCGAATGGGATGGCGCTTCGGGTGGATCAGCAAGGACTCCTCTCGGGAGAGAGTGCATTTCACCGGCCGGCCAAGCAGGTAGGCGGCCAGTGCCGTCTGGGCCTGATTCCCCATGTCTTCCTTGCCGCCGAACGCCCCTCCATTGGCCACCAGCTCGACCACGACCCGTTCGGGCGCGACCCCCAGGACAGAGGCGATCTGGTCGCGGTCATCCCAGACCCCCTGGCCGCCCGACCACACCTTCAACGTGCCATCCGGCTGAGGAGCGGCGACCGTCGACTCCGGCTCCAGATAGGCGTGCTCGACCCGCTGCGTCTGGAAGACCTCGTGCACCGTGTGGGTGCTGGCGGAGAGGGCGGCCTCGACGTCGCCCCTCCGGTACACGGAGCGGGAAAGGACGTTGCCCTCGAGTCCCCACACGGCGTCTTCGTTGTCGTCAACCGCCGCGACAGCGTCGGTGATTGGCGACACTGGCTGGTAGGTGACGTCGACAAGCGCGGCCCCGGCGCGAGCAGTTTCCCGATCCTCGGCCACCACCACTGCCAGCACGTCGCCCAGGTAGGACGTTCGACCGCCCTCGGGGATCATGATCGGCCAGTCCCTGTGGATCAGCCCCACTCGCAGTTCACCCGGGATGTCGGCGGCGGTGAAAACCGCCACCACTCCCTTGACCTCGCCGGCAGCGGTCGTATCGATGCGGACGACGTCGGCCCGGGCGTGGGCGCTCAGGTGCAGGGCGGCGTGCAACATGCCCGGGATTCTCAAATCGTCCACGTAGGGCTTGTCGCCGAGGGTCAACTCGCTGCCCTGGTACCGCACGCCCGATGCGCCGACCCCGCCGGGGCGCGGGATGAGGACCTCGTCGCCTTTGGCAAGGAGTTCGATGGCGTCAAGAATCTTGATGTACCCCGTGCAGCGGCAGAGGTGGGCGCCCAGGTGACGGGCGGCGTCATCCCGGGTCAGCGCTGCTCCTTTCTTCTCGAGTAGCGCCTTGGACCGCATGACGATGCCAGGTGTGCAAAAGCCGCACTGCAGCGCACCGGTCGCGGCGAACGCCTCGGCAAAGCGAGTGCGCTCGTCCTCTCCGAGACCCTCAACCGTCGTGACGTCCTTGCCGGCAGCCCGCTCCAGCCCGACCTGGCAGCTCACCAGGGGCTTACCGTCGACGAGCACGGTGCAGCAGCCGCACTGACCCGAAGGCGAGCAACCATCCTTGGGCGAGAGCACTCCCAGCTCTTCCCGGAGGGCGGCGAGGAGGTGCGGGTGTCCATCGCTCACCTCAACCTGATTGCCATTGAGGCGGAAAAAGGTCACGTCGCTTCTGCCTTCGTCTGCGATGACAGGTACGTCCTGGGAAAGGCGGCGTACCAGGCCATTGAGTCGACCAGGTCGTCAACGGGGCGGTACCGCTCGGCGGCGGCGAGGAAGGGCGTCGCGGGCTTCAACAGTTTGTCAACCTTAGACTCTCCTGCAGTGGATATCGGGAACG
>JBPYFF010000339.1:0-5338 GCA_051984455.1 Acidimicrobiales bacterium
CACGACGTCGATGACCTCGGCGCCGATTCCGAGGAGCCGGTCGACTACCCGCCGTTTTGTGCTGCCGCCGCCAGGGCGGTGGTCCGGGGACCGGCGGACCTGGGCATCGTCATCGGTGGGAGCGGTCAGGGCGAGCAGATCACAGCCAACAAAGTCCACGGCACGCGTGCGGCCCTCTGCCACGACGAGTACACCGCCCGGCTGTCCAGGCAGCACAACGACGCCAACGTCCTGGCACTGGGCGCCCGCCTGGTGGCCAGCACGCTGGCACTTGACATCCTGGATGTGTGGCTGGCCACTTCGTTCGAAGGCGGCCGGCACGTGCCTCGCCTCGAGGAGATCGCCGCCATTGAGCAGGAGGAGTGCGGCCGCCAGCCGGGTTAAGACTGGTCGGCCGGTGGCGGTATTGACGGCGGCGAGGCTCCGTCCGTCCGACTGCGTGACCGCCACCGGGCCAACCATCCTCCGGGCGGCCGTTCCCCGAACCCGCTGCCAGGCGCCAACGAACCGAGCCTCCAGGTCAACTGCTCACTGACCGGCGATCGGTCCGATGTCCACGGCGCGATCGGCGCTTCGGTCAGCCGGGCGAGATTGAGCAGCACGGTGTCGTAGTTGACCCGCCAGCCACTGAAGGAGCGCCACGTCGCGTCCAGGTCCTCCCGAAGGGGCAGCCCCGCCTCGGCCAGCGACCGGCAGGCGTCGTCGTACTCGGAGCGACTGATGGTGATGGGGTCGTCGGGCGCAGGATCGGCCACGTAGCCGACGCGAAAGAACGCCCCGATGCGGTTGAGGGCGACGTAACCCGAGCGGATGAACAGCTGGGCGTCGGGATCGTTGGGGTGTTCGATGGTGGAGACCCACAACGACGCCGCGTCCAGGACGGCGCCGGCCGCGGTCACCCACGAGTGGTCCGGATCGGGGGAACGAAAGAACGCCAGGGCGGGAAAAGAGATGTGCGATTCCTCGACGTCGGCGAACCACACCTCCCACTGCTGCCAGAGATCGTCCAGCTGGTCGAGCTTGTCGATGCGGTGGTAGCGGACAAGAAGCGCGGTTGCAGAAGGCGGTGTGCCGGCCCGCACCTCGAGCTGGGTTACCGCCACCTCCCGGCGTGAGAAGGCCGTGTAGATGGTCGGCAGGTACGTGATGAGGAGCGTCAACAGCAACAGCCCGAGGCCGGCCTCGCTGTAGGTGACGACGTTCGGTCCGAACTTGGCGGTGGATGCGGTTCCGAGGGTGAAAATGGACGAACCGGAAAGCTCGAACGCACTGCGCAGGGGGTGCACGCCGAGCCCGTAGTAGATGGCGGTGTACGCGATCAGCAACAGCAGCAGCCACGTCAGCAGGAGCGAGAGCAGGAACACCGGGCCGAACATCGCCATGACCCGGTCACGCCTCTCGTAGGTGGGTGACCGGCCAATGCGCAACCGGAACAGCACTCGCAGTGCGAAGAGCACGTCCCTGGCGATCGGGGAGGACACCCCGCGCGGAAGGATGGTCGTCCGGATGACGGACGTGACCGTGGCGACGATGAGCAGCACGCCCGCCGCGACCAGCACCACATCAAGCGCCACTTCCATTGTATCTCATGCTAACAGGACCGATCCCTGTCCCCTCGCCCCCGACGCCGCCGCGGATAGCCTCCCGACGATGCCCACCCGACGGACCTTTGTTCTCGGGGCGCTGTCGGCGGCCGTTGCCGCCGCCTGCGGGAAGGCAGCCCGGCGGTCGGCCCAATCCGCGCCACCCACCCGCCCAGCCTCCACGGAGGCGCACGGCGGCTCCTCGACCTCCAGCTCGTCCACCTCGTCCCGCCCCAGCGGTCCGGCGCAATACGTTCCCCACGGGCCACGGGAGCGGCAAGCGGCGGCCCTGACATTCCATGGTTCGGGCGACCCGGCGCTCACCGACGAGATGCTCGGACTGACCACGCAGCTCAAGGTGCCGATAACGGTGTTCGCGGTGGGCCAATGGCTCGAACAACACCCCGAAGTCGCCGGCAAGATTCTTGGCGCAGGCCACGAGTTGGCCAACCACACCTACACCCACCCCGTCCTGAGCCAGCTCGGGCAACTGGCGGTGTCTCAGGAGATCACGCGCTGCGCCGCCGTGCTGACGGAGCAGACCGGCAGCGAGGGTCGCTGGTTCCGACCTTCGGGGATAGAGAGCGAGCCGTCGGCGCTGATCCTGGACGAGGCGGGGAAAGCCGGATATCCCACGGTCGTCGGCTTCGACGTCGACCCCGTCGACTACCAGGACCCCGGCGCAACCGCGATCGTGGCCCGGGTGGCAGCCGGCATCCAGCCCGGTTCGATCGTGAGCCTGCACCTCGGTCATGCGGGGACGGTTTCGGCCTTCCCGCGAATCGCGGCCATCCTGCAACAGCGGAAGCTCGCCCCCGTCCTGGTGCGCGACCTTCTCGGGTAATCGGGGCCGGCGGCCGGCCGGGCTGTCACACCTCCCGGGTAGCCTCGCTAGCCGAGATGACGACGCCCCTCTTTCCTGCCGAGCAGGTCAACGCACCCCGGCCGGTCACCCTGATCCGGTTGGCGGGCGAGATCGCCCGGGCCGCGGCCGGCATCGGCCGGGTCGCCGTGCAAGGGGAGGTCTACCGGCCGAACCGGACCGTCGGTGGCCGGATCTACTTCACCCTCCGGGACCGGGCCGCCCAGGTCACGGTGATGTGCCCGCAGGCCAAGGTGTCCCGGTGCCGCACCGTGGCCGGTGAGCGGGTCCAGGTCACCGGCGGGCTCAGCTGGGTCAACGAGCGCGGGGAACTGTTGCTCGTCGCGGAAGAGGTATCCCCCGTGGGTGACGGGGCGGTGGCGGCCATGATCGCCGAGGCCCGCCGGCGGCTGGACGCGGACGGCTTGCTGGCGCGGCCCCGGCGCCCCATCCCTCGCCTCCCGGATGCCATCGGGGTCGTATGCGGACACGAAGCGGCCGTCCGCAAGGACATTGAGTCGGTTGTTCAGGTCCGGTTCCCCGGCTACCCCGTTCGGTTCGGTGAGACCAGCGTGTCGGGCGCGGGCGCGGCCGTCGCGATCATGGAGGCTCTGCACGAGCTGGCCGCTGATCCCGAGGTTGGCGTGATCATCCTGGCTCGTGGGGGCGGTGACGCCACCCAGCTTCTGCCGTTCAGCGACGAGGAGCTGTGCCGGGCCATCGCCGGCTCGCCGGTTCCCGTCGTCTCGGCGATCGGGCATGAGAGCGACCGGCCGCTCTGTGACGAGGTGGCCGACCTTCGCTGCGGCACGCCTTCGCTCGCGGCCGCAGCAGTCGTTCCCGACCGGCAGACGGTGTACTCCGACCTGGAGCAGGCCCGCAACGCCGCCCGCTCCGCCGTCGGTGTGGGCGTGGAGGCGAGCGCCACGCGCCTGGCGGCGGTCGACGCGTACGGCGCGGTGCGGGCCGGCGCGGCCCTGGCCGCCGGCCGCTTGTCTCGTGCGGAGGCCCGGGTTCGCGTCCTTCATCCGAGGCGGCAGCTGACCGAGTCCAGCCGCCGGCTGAGCTGCATCGATTCGCGGGGCCCCGCGGTCCGGGCGGTGCAGCACGCTCGCGGCCACCTCCTTGTCGATTGGCGCCGGCGGGCCAACGACCGCCTCATTCGGTCGGCTGACCGGCTGGCCGCCGATGGCCGACACCTGGCGGCGCTGTCACCGGCGCGGGTGCTGCACCGTGGATACGCCGTCGTCCGGCTCCAGAGTTCGGTGGTGCGCCGGGCCGGTCAGGTCTCCGCCGGCCAGGCGGTGGACGTGCAACTGGCCGAGGGAGGGCTGACGGCGCGGGTCGAGGAGGTTCTCGATGGATGAGGGCGCGGCATGGGAGACCATGACCTTTGAGCAACTGGTCGCCGAGCTCGAGCAGCTGACGGAGCGGATGGCGTCCGGCGACATCGGGATCGAGGAGGTGGCCGACCTGTACGAGAAAGCCGAGCGGCTCCACGCCCTGGCGGCGGAGCGGCTGGCCAGGGTCCAGGCCCGAATCGACGCCCTGGCGGCGAGGGACCTGGGCGGGCCGTAACGCTCAAGCCCGCTCGGGCCACACGTGGGTGAAGCACCGCTCCCGCAACGACCCTGGCGACCAGCGGCCCCAGAGGCCGCCGATCGCCCAGTAGGTGCTCTCGGTCCAGCTGATGGCGTTCAGCGCTGCCACCCGCCGTATGACCTGGCGGATCCCGCCCTCGTGGACGGCGTAACCGGCCCACGCTCCGGGATAGTCCTTGGTCGAGCCGACCTCGACCGCGACGAGCGGGCCGTGCCGATGAGTGCGATGTCGGTGGGTGTGGCCGCTCGCCACCATCGTGGCCGGGTTGGCGGCGGCGAGGGCATCCAGCAGCGCGCCCGCCTCGGGGCCCGGTACCCCCGGCGGGTACTGATTGGGCCAGCGCCACCGTTGCGGCTGATGGTGGACGGCAACAAAGGCCGCTGAGGGCGCGTCCCCGGCCAGCGCCACGATCTGGTCCCGCTGGCGGGCGTTCATCCGGCCCCACCGCGAGTCGGCCCGGGCCGTGTGGCCGAGGACGATGCGGATGCCGGGAAGGTCATGGGCCCAGGGCTCCCTCGGCACGTGGATCCCCCATTCGGCCAGCAGCGGCCGGCCGTCGGTTTCCAGGTCGTGGAAGTCGTGGTTGCCGAGCGTCACCTCGACGCCGACCGGCAGCTTGGCCAGCAGTTCTCCCGCTTCATGGAACTCGGCCGGAGCACCGTCCTTGGTGAGGTCGCCTTTGACGACGATGGTGCTGGCTCCCCACTCCATCGCCTCCAGAATCGCGGCCCGAGCGCACCGCACGGTGTAAGGCTGCCAGCCGTCCGGGAGCGGGTAGACGTCCTCGATCGTGTTTCGGTAGCCGAAGGCCGGCTCGCCCAGGTGCAAGTCATTGATGGTCGCGAAGCGGTAGAGCAACCTTCCGGGTGGCGCCGGCAGGGTGGCGACCTGCTGGAGCCGGCGCCTCGGCCGTCCGGACGCTTCGACGGTGAGGTCGTAGACGGTGTCCGGGCACAGCCCGTCAATGGTGATCGCCCCTGGCCCTCCGAACGCGCCAGGCTCCCGCACCAGGGAGGACGGCGGCCTCCCCGTCCGGCGCAAGTAGGCGGGAGGCGTGGCCTCGATGTGAACAGCCTGATCGCCGAGCCTCAGGCAGACCGCCGGGGCCGGAAGGGCACGCCAGACGACCTGTACGGCCGTGTCTTCAACCGCGAAGACAGAGATCAACGGGCGCGCCATGGTGCCAGTCTCGCCGATCCCACTGCGAAGGAGGACGCGTCGAATCGCTAGACGGTGCTCAGGGATTCCACCAACTGACCGGCGATCCGGTTCGCGAAGGCGATGTTGATAT
>JBPYFF010000340.1:0-3149 GCA_051984455.1 Acidimicrobiales bacterium
ACTTGCCGGCGGGCGGCTGGAAGCATCCCCCCAGGGCCAGGTTGACGCTCGCGTACGGCCCGGTCCCGAACTCCCGGCCACCGACCAGCGAATCCACGAACCCGGTCTGGGGCTCGACGGAAGCCAGTGCCATCTCGAGTGGCTCCTGCGTGCCCTTGAGGCTGTTCTGCACCGACTGGTCGGCCGCATCCTGGATACGAGGATCCAGCGTTGTCTGGACGCGAAGCCCCCCGCGGAAGACTTTGTCGTATCCGTACTTGGCGAGCAGGTACCGCTCCACGTAGTCCACGAACTCCGGGTACTTCGGCTGGTCCTGCTCGGGCGGGTACACCACCGTCGCGTTTGCCGGGGGCGTGCCCTTGGCCAGCAACCACACCCGCTGGGCCATGGCCACCGCGTGCTGCTGAGGCGTGATGTAGCCCTGTTGCAGCATCTTGTCGAGGACCACTTCCCGCTTCACCTCCGCCAGGTCGGGGTTCTCCCTCGGGGCATAGACGCTCGGAGCGGGGATGACACCGGCGATCATGGCCGCCTCCGACAGGGTGAGCTGGCTGACCGGCTTGCGGAAGTAGTTCTCGGCCGCGGCACCGACGCCGTAACTGCCATCGCCCAGGTAGATGATGGACAGGTACCGGAAGAGGATCTCGTTCTTGGTGCTCTGGCGCTCCAGCTGGCTGGCGAGGATCGCCTCCCGGACCTTGCGGAGCAGGGTGCGCTTGCTCCCGGTGAACGCCAGCTTCACGTACTGCTGGGTGATGGTGGAGCCGCCCTGCACCGCCCGCTTGTTGCGGATGTCGGCGACGAGAGCCCGCAGGCTGCCGCGGGGGTCGATACCACCGTGCTTGTAGAAGTTCCGGTCCTCGACCGAGATGACCGCTTCTTTCAGAACGGTCGGGATGTCGCTCTCGGCGACGGGAATGCTCTCGTCGAACGCTCGAAACGTCGCAATGGGGTTGCCGTAGCGGTCGTACACCTGCGTCGGTGCGCTGAGGGCCACCGCTTTGGGCTGCGGGATGGTGGCCGGCAACGGCACGAACAGCAACACCGCCAGCACCGTTGCCACGACCGCCACGGGAACACCGACCGCGACGGTCATGAGCAGAAAGACGGAATCGAACAGATACCGCAGGACACGCAGGATGCGCTGAACCATGTGGAGAGAAGCTTCGCGCCAATTGCCCCCCTCCTCGGGTCATGGGGACGGCACCCGCCCGGGCCGTAGGCTTGGCCCGTGCGCGGAGTGCGGCCGCCTTCAATCGACGCTCTGGCCCGGGGTATGGCCGATCTCGAGCTGCCCCACCCGCTCCTGGTCGATGCCGCTCGCGAGGCGGTCTCGGCCGGGGATCCGGCCTCGGCCCGCGCCCGGGCGGAGGCGATCGCGTCGGCGCTGCTACGCCCCGTGATCAACGCCACCGGCGTTCTTTTGCACACCAATCTCGGCCGCGCCCCGCTGCCGCTCCCCGGCGCAACTGCCGGTTCTGCCGGCCCCGTCAGGTACCTCAACCTGGAACTTGATCTGGGCACAGGGCGGCGGGGTTCGCGGCAGCGTCACGCCGCCGCCTTGCTGGCCAGGGCGGTGGGTGCCGAGTCCGCTCTGGTTGTGAACAACGGCGCCGCCGCGGTCCTCCTGGCTCTCGCCGCACTGGCGCCGGGCAGGGAGGTCATCGTGAGCCGGGGCGAGCTCGTCGAGATCGGCGGTGGCTTTCGGATCCCCGAAGTGATGGCGGTCTCGGGCGCCAGGTTGATCGAGGTCGGCACGACCAACCGGACCCGGTTGGCGGACTACCGCCTCGCCCTGTCCGACCAAACGGCAGCAATCCTCAAGGTCCACCAGTCCAACTACCGGATGATGGGTTTCACCGAGGCGGCAACGGTGGCCGAGCTGGCGACGCTCACGCCGCCCGTGATCGCCGACATCGGATCCGGCCTGCTGGACGCCACCACGCCCTGGCTGGCCGCTGGCCCGCCGTCGTGGCTGGCGGGCGAGCCGGCCGCCCGCCAGACGATTGCAGCCGGCGCGGCGGTCGTCACCTTCTCCGGGGACAAGCTGCTGGGCGGGCCGCAGGCGGGCATCCTCGCCGGGCGGCGAGAGCTCATCGACGCCTGCGGTCGCCACCCGCTCGCCCGCGCCCTCCGGCCAGGGGGCTTGATCCTCCAGGCGCTCCAGAGGACCGCACTCGGCTACTTGCGCCGGGATGCGAACGCCATCCCCTTCTGGGCCATGGCAACCTTGCCTCCCGATGCGCTGCGGGCCCGAGCAGCGGAGCTGGGAGTGGGCCGCGTCCTCGCGTGTTCCAGCATTCCTGGCGCCGGCTCGGTGCCCGGTCTCGAAATCCCTTCGTTCGGTGTTGCCATCGAAGCCGACCACACCGCCGCGCTGCGGGCGCTGGACCCGCCCATCCTCGCCCGGGTCAGCGAAGGCGCAACCGTTTGCGACCTGCGGACGGTGGATCCCGCCGACGACGCCGTGCTGGCCAAGGCACTCGCCTCGCTGCCCGCGGCTCCGGCCGGCTGAGCATGCGCGTCGTCGCCACTGCCGGCCATGTCGACCACGGCAAGTCGACCCTGGTCCTCGCGCTTACCGGCATCGACCCTGACCGCTTTGCCGAGGAAAAGGCGCGGGGCCTCACCATCGACCTCGGGTTCGCCTGGACGGTGTTGCCCTCTGGCAGGGAGCTGGCGTTCGTGGACGTCCCCGGCCATGTCCGTTTCATTCGCAACATGCTGGCGGGGGTTGGTGCCGTCGACGCCTGTCTGTTCGTTGTCGCCGCCACCGAGGGCTGGAAGCCCCAGTCGGAGGAGCACCTGCGGATCCTGTCGCTGCTCGGCGTCGGCCACGGCCTGATCGCGCTGACCAAGGTGGGTCTCGTCGACGATGAATGGCAGGCGCTGGCTCGCATGGAGATCGACGAGCACGTGGCCGGCACCTTCCTGGAAGGCGCGGAGGTCATCGGCGTCGACGTGCCGGCGGGAATCGGCCTCGACGACCTCCGGGCCGGCCTTGGCCGGCTGCTGGCCGGGACGCCGACCGCCATCGACCGCGACCGCCCCCGCTTGTGGGTGGATCGGTCTTTTGCCGCCAAAGGCGCCGGCACGGTGGTCACCGGCACGCTGGCCGGCGGCCGGTTGCGCGTCGACGACGAGTTGGT
>JBPYFF010000341.1:0-2839 GCA_051984455.1 Acidimicrobiales bacterium
GATGGGGAAAAAGATCAGTAGCGCGAGCCAATTGTAGAAGTCGTGGATGGTTGAGGCGCCCAGCGCCCTGCGGAATTCTGTGCGGCTGCCGATGAAGGTGAGCGCGACCAGGGTGGTTGTGACGGTGGTGCCGACGTTCGCGCCGAGAATGATGGGGATGGCGCCGCGGATGGGCAACGCGCCTGACCCGACGGCGGTGACAGCAATGGCCGTGGTGGTGGTCGACGACTGGATCAAGACCGTGCCGAGTACGCCCACGCACAGTCCGACCCAGGGGTTCGCAGCGAAAGCGAACATGGTGTGCGCTGCGTCGCCGCTCAGCCCTGCAAAACCACGGCTGATAATGCTCACTGCGCAAATCAGCAGGTAGATCAGCCCGGCTATGCCGCACCAGCCCAGGGCTTTGGTCCATGCGGGAAGCTGGATACCTCCGGCGCCCGCTGCATCCGCTGGAGGCGCGGCCACGGCCACTGAGGCGCTGTCCGCCGGGGATTGTCCGGAGTTGCCACCGTTCCTGGAGTTGTTGTCCGGCCCCCTATTGGTTTCGGCTTCCTCCATGCAACCAACGTTACGGGGTTCCTATGAGAGTGTGGAGGTTCTGTTAAAGCACGCAGGCAGGCAACGGCGTTCGGGGGTCGATCATGCCCTATACCGTGGATTTCAACACCGTCTCGACCGTCGGCCTGGAGTCATCTCCGGTCGCGGCCGCGCTCGCTGGCCTGCGGGCGAACGAGGCCCGCTACTTCAAGAACAAGTACGACCACGTCTTCACGGTGGAGCCTGCGAGCAACGCCGCGCCGACCATCGACTGGGTGCACCGGATCCTGAAGGAAGAACGCGACATCGTCATCTCGTCGCGCCCTCTGGAGGCGACGGCCTTCCAGGTCGCGAACATCCGGATGGCCTACGTCTTTTACGAGAGCGGCCTGTCGATCAACGTGATGTACACCATCGATGACTCCGGGAAGCGGGCGGTCGGGTTCAAGCTCTCCGACGGGATGGACGTCCCCGCGGAGCTCGCCTCGCAGTTCAAGTTCGCCAGGCAGAAGTCGAAGCTGGCCGGAACCATTCGCGGTTCCTACTTCAACCTCAAGAACGAATACTGACCCGGCTCCGCGAGAGGATGGGAACCATGACTGCCGTCTTCGTCCATGGAGTGCCCGAGACCCCGGCCGTTTGGCACGGTCTGCTGGCTGCGCTCGACCGCCCCGACACCGTGGCACTGTCGCTCCCTGGGTTCGACAGCGCCCGCCCGGCTGGTTTCGGAGCGACGATGGAAGAGTACGCCGACTGGCTCGTGGCACAGCTCGAGCGCCTGGATGCCCCGGTCGATCTCGTCGGGCACGACTGGGGCGGCGGGCTCGTGGTCCGGGTGGTCTCGACCCGGCCCGAGCTGGTCCGATCCTGGGTCACCGACGCCGCGGGCATCGGCGACGTCGAGTTCGAGTGGCACGACTTCGCCAAGATCTGGCAGACACCACAGGCGGGCGAAGACTTCTGGGACCAGCAGCTGGCGGCATCGACCCAGGAGCGGGCCGGTGTCTTCCAGATGTTCGGGGTGCCCGAGGAGCCGGCCCTGAACCTGGCATCGCACCTCAACCGCACCATGGCTGACTGCATCCTCGACCTCTACCGTTCGGCCGTGGACGTCGGAAGGCAGTGGGGCCCGGATTTTGCGGCCATCCCAGCCCCCGGATTGGTGATCATCCCCAGCGAGGATCCCTTCCTGAGCGCGGCCTCGGCGACCAAGGCCGCCGCGCGGGCCGACGCCAAGACGGCCGCCCTCGATGGGTTCGGTCACTGGTGGATGCTCCAGGACCCGGCCCGAGCGGCGACCGTCCTGCGCGAGTTCTGGGCCACCCTGGCCTGACTCCGCCGGTGGGCGACGGCACCGATCAGGCAGATACCACCTTCACCAGCTCGTTGCGGTCCGGGCCGACCGGGGGCGCCTCCCGCCATCCCCCGCCTACGGCCAGCAATCGGTCGGCACCGACCTGCTCGACGATCTCGTCCAGCGTTGCCAGCAACATCGCGTTGCGCATGGCGAGCCGCAGCAATTCGGGGTCGACAGTGGCGCCGAAGCCCAGTGCCTTGAACAGTTCGTACCGGTGGTCGTCTGGCTCGTAGGGCCGGCCGGCCAGGACGGCGTCTATCTCCCCCAGCCGGTGACGGTCGGCCCAGAGGGTCTCCTGGTACCAGGGGCCGACCACCGACTCGGTCACCTCGTCCCAGGCCAGGGCGAAGCCCAAGGGGTCATCCAGCGGACCGTCACGCACGAGATCGCGCAGGGCCACCGCATGCAGCAGGCCGATCGATGCCCCGCGGCCAACCGAGGGGTTGGAGCAGGCCCACGAATCGGCGAGGGGCACCACGCCGGTCGCTACCGGCATCCCGTCGAGCACGTAACGGCGGGAGCGATCCTCGATCCCGGCCATAGCCTGGACGTCGGACTCGAGCGGCTCGCCGTTGGCCCAGTGGGCGACGAGCGGGAAGCTGGCCGCGGCCCTCGCCCAGATGTCTGGCTGGCGCAAGCTCCGCAAGGTGGTGTCTCTGGCTCTGGTGATGAACGCGAGTGCCCACGTGCCGTTGTCGGCCGGCAGGGTCAGAGTTGACACCGTGCCATAGTGCTGCAGCAGCGGGCCGAAGGCGGGAGGCAGGGATCCGTCCTGGGACCGGAACGTCCGGCCGTAGTACACGAAACCGCAATCGTCCAGCTCCTCGGCCGGGGGCCGGGCATCGATCGCCTCGAGCAGCCGGGGCAGCGGGGAGCGTCTACCGGTGGCGTCGACGACCAGATCGGCGCGGAACTCCTCGCCGTCGTCGGTCCGCACGCCCGACA
>JBPYFF010000342.1:0-2609 GCA_051984455.1 Acidimicrobiales bacterium
GAGATAGACCTCGAGCGAGGCCGAAACGAGAACAAGCCGGTGCCCACGGTCGCGATGCCAGGCCAACCGCTCGGTCATCGCAAGCCGCACTCTCCCTGACAATTGGCGAGCGAACGCCTCGCCCTGCTCCTGCAGCTCGGTGTAGGGGTAACCCCTCAACAACCGGGCGATGAGGGCCGCCTTCATGACATCCCGTCTTGCGCCAAGTCCCAGCGCAGGCGCGGAGCGGACAACGGCAGCGGCGACGGCCCGCCTGCCCAGCACGGTGGCGAGAAACGGCACGAAGCTGTCCCCCTCGATGAGGGTCCGATCGAAGTCGAAGGCGGCAACCCCGACGATTTCCCGCGACCGCTCCCCGGCAGGCATCACGGGAGCCTCAGACTTTCAGGCGACGAAACGCTGCCCTTGGCAGGTGTCGCAGGACGATCATCACAAACCGGAGTGCCGGCGGGACCCAGACAATGGCGCGCCCCTCTCGCAGGGCCTTTGCGACTGCCGCCCCAACGGCGTCAGCTGTCGTCGACATGGGCGGCACCGCCATGCCGGCGGTCATCTTCGTCCGCACGAACCCGGGCCGGACGATCAGCACGCTTGCGCCGGAACCGGCCAGAGCATCGCCGAGGCCCTGGGCGAGCCCGTCGACCCCTGCCTTGGACGACCCGTAGATGAAGTTGCTTCGCCGGACCCGCTCACCTGCCACCGACGAGAGCACGACAAGGGTGCCGTGGCCTTGCTCCCTCAGCCGTTGAGCCACGGTCAGCCCGGCCGACACCGCACCGACATAGTTGGTGCGGGCGACCTCAACGGCTCCCCGTCCACCCACCTCGTCAACCGCCTGATCACCGAGCAGCCCGAAGGCCAGCACGACCACGTCCAGCTCTCCGAGGATCCCGACGGCCTTGTCGACCATCGCGTCGTGGCGGTCTGTGTCGTCGGCGTCGAATTCGAGGGTGGAGACGCTGCCCGGCCCTTCCTCCTGCAACTTCTGGGCAGCCGCTTCCAGCTCGTCCAGGTTTCGCCCCGCCAGCACCACCCTGGCCCGCCGAGGCCGGGCCACGGTGGAAGCGATCGCCAGACCAATGTCTGACGTTCCCCCCAGCACGAGCACCGACTGGACATCGCCCAAGGCGTCCTTCACGGCTCCCCCAGGGATGTCGACAGGCGGCGAGACAAATCAGACGACAGTCGCCGCTCAGGATCGAGCTCGTCCCTCACCTTTCTCCACCTGTCCAGCTCGGGGTACATCAGCGGCAGGAGCTCCGGCCGGACACGCGAGTCCTTGGCCAGATACACCCGGCCGCCCGCCTCGACCACCACATCATCGAGCCGGTCGAGCAATCGGGCCAAGCCCCGGACCGAAGCAGGGATGTCGAGAGCCAGGGTCCAGCCGGGCAGCGGGAATGACAACGGGGCCGGGTTGGACGGGCCGAATCGCTTGAGCACCGCCAAGAAGGACGCGCACCGGGCCCGGCTGAGCTGCTCCACGATGGTGCGGACGGCGGCCTCCGCGCCGTTGGGAACGACGACTTGATACTGGAGGAAGCCCCGCCGGCCGTAGATGCGATTCCAATCGACGACGGCGTCGAGCGGATGGAAAAACGTGCTTATCGACTCGATTCGGCCGGACTCGGCGCGGGGAGCTTTGCGAAACCAGACCTCGTTGAAGGCGGCAACGGTGAGCCGGTTGAGGAGGCCGTTTGGCATCCGGGCCGGTGCCCTCAGCCGCTCCTTCGGATCGAACACCAAAGCTTGCCCCGGTCCCCTTGCCGCAACCGGCAGCTCGTCTCGACGGGCGTGGTCGCCTCGGGTCAACACCGACCGGCCCATCGATTTGCCGCGAGCCAGGCAATCCATCCAGGCCACCGAGTATCGGTACTGGTCGTCCGAGTCCACCATGCGCGCCAACAGGGCGTCGAGGTCAGGTACTCGCTCGGTGTCCACCCGCATACGGGACGTCTCAACCGGGAGGAGCCTGATGGTCGCCTCCAGGATGATCCCGGTCAGCCCCATCCCGCCAGCGGTCGCCCAAAAGACGTCGGGCTCAAGCGAAGGCGTTGCCGTCAAGCGGCCCTGGGCGGGCGTTTCCAGCACCATTTGCTCGATGTGGTCGCAGAAGCTGCCGTCGACGTGATGATTCTTGCCGTGGATGTCCGCCGCGATGGCTCCGCCGATGGTCACCTTCCGGGTGCCGGGGGTGACCATCGGGAAGAACCCGAGCGGCAGGAGCGCCCTCATCAGCCAATCGAGGCTGATTCCCGCCTCGACGGTGGCCCGGCCACCCCCGACGTCCAGGCTGAGCAACCGGTCCAGGCCACCGGCACATACGACGGACCCGCCGGCGTTTTGGGCCGCATCGCCATACGAGCGCCCCAGGCCTCGGGCGATCACGCCCCGCGGCCCGACCGAACTCAGGATGGCGGGAACTTCGTCGAGGGACGACGGCCGGACCACTCGTGCCGCAGTGGGCGAGGTCCGGCCCCAACCGGTAAGAAGTTCGCGGCCGTCAGCCATAGACGCCAAGCGCGAAGGTGACCACCCAGACCACGGCCAGTACCTGGAGCATCCGGTCACCTAACACGACGTCCTCCGGCGCTCCGCCATGGCCCTGA
>JBPYFF010000343.1:0-3062 GCA_051984455.1 Acidimicrobiales bacterium
TACACGGTCGAGGACCTGTTGGCTCAGCTCGGCTGATGTCACCCGCGCCCGCGGGCCCGAGGGCCGCCCGACCCCGCCCGGGCCCGAGGGCTGCCCGAGCCCCAGGCCCGACGGCCGCCTGGTCCGACCCAGGCCGACCCGCCCCGACCGTGCGCCACCGGCCTCACCGGCTCAGTCGAAGATGGGCTTGCGCGTCCGGCTGCGCTTCAACTCGAAGAAGCCGTCGGTCCCGATCATGAGGAGGAACCCGTCCCACAGCCGCCCCGCCGCCTCACCCCGCGGGATCGGTGACACGACCGGGCCGAACAGCGCGGTCCCGTTGACGCTCACCACCGGCGTCCCGACGTCGTCGCCGACCTGGTCCATGCCCGCCCGGTGGGAACGCCGGGTGGCCTCGTCATAGGAACTGTCCTCCATCGCGTCCGCCAGCTCCACCGGGAGGCCGGCGTCGGCCAGCGCCGCCTCGATGGTCGGCCGTTCACGCGGCTCGTGCTGGTTGTGGAAGCGGGTGCCGATGGCGGTGTAAAGCGGGCCGAGGACCTCCTCGCCGTACTTGCCGGCCGCCGCGGTGCAGACCCGCACCGGTCCTCGCGCCGCCTCCAGTCGCTGCCGGTACTCGGCCGGCACTTCCCGGCTCTCGTTCAAAACGGCCAGGCTCATGACGTGCCAGCGGGGCTCGACTGGCCGCACCTGTTCCACCTCCAGCAGCCAGCGGGAGGTGATCCAGGCCCAGGGGCAGAGGGGGTCGAACCAGAAGTCGACAGGTACTCGGTCGTCACTCACAAAGCTTCCTCCCCGTTAGACGTGGCCATCCTCTCCTACCGGCAACAGGTCACCCGGCGGCGATCTTCCCGGCCCGCCAGGTTCCCTGACGCTGCCGTCACAAAGTACGGTAACGCCAGGGGCGTCATCAGCAGGGCGCCCCGAGCGGAGGTGGATGCATGAACGGTGTGCTCGACGGTGTACGGGTGCTGGAGGTCGCTTCCTGGACGTTCGTGCCCTCGGCGGGAGCGGTCCTCTGCGACTGGGGCGCCGATGTAATCAAGGTCGAGCATCCGGAAACGGGTGATCCTCAGCGGGGGCTTATCACCTCGGGGCTGGTCCCGAGCGGACCGACCTCAGTCAACTTCATGATGGAGCAGCCCAACCGCGGGAAGCGAAGCGTCGGCCTGGACCTGGCCACGCCGGGCGGGCTGGAACTGCTCTACCGCCTGGCAGAGAAGTCCGACGTGTTCCTCACCAACTTCCGCCCCGCCGCACGGAGGCGACTGCACATCGACGTCGAGGACATTCGGGCCCGCAATCCCGACATCATCTACGCCCGGGGGACCGGACAAGGGGTGCGGGGACCGGACGCCGAGAAGGGTGGCTACGACGGCGCGTCGTTCTGGGCGAGAGGGGGCGTCGCCATGGCGTTGACGCCGCGGGGCCTGCCGTGGCCGATCGGACAGCGGCCTGCGTTCGGGGACCTGGCGGGAGGCATGACCATCGCGGGCGGCATCGCCGCCGCGCTGTTCAGCCGGGAACGGACCGGCCAGCCCACCGTTGTTGACATCTCCTTGCTGGGCCTGGCGGCCTGGATGCTGTCCCCCGACATCGTCGCGAGCAAGCTGTTCGGCGAGGTCTTCGAGACCAAGACCAAGCAGTTCAGTCGTGACCAGTTACCGAACCCGATCGTCAACAACTACCGCACCAAGGACGGCCGCTTTATCAGCCTGATGATGCTCGAGTCCGACCGCTATTGGGCTGACTTCTGCCGTCATGCCGGCCGGCCCGAGTGGATCGACGATCCGAGGTTTGTCGACGCGGCCGCCCGATTCGAGAACCGCCAGGAGTGCATCCACCTCCTTGATGAGCTCTTCGCGTCCCGAACCCTGGCAGAGTGGCGCGAGGCGTTGGCGACCGCTGCCGGCGTGTGGGCGGTGGCGCAAACGGCTCGCGAGATTCATGGCGACGTTCAGGCGATCGCTAACGGCTACCTGCCGGAGGTGACGAGCGAGGACGGGGCCAGTTTCACGCTGGTTGCCAGCCCGGTTCAGTTCGACGAGAGCGCGGTCGAGCTGCGGGCCGGGCCAGAGCATGGCCAGCACACCGAGGAAGTTCTCCTCGAGCTCGGCCTGAGCTGGGAGGAGATCGCCGAGCACAAGTCGGCCAAGGCGATCCTCTGACCGGAGAGGGCCGCGGCGTCTGGGCTCCGACCCGGCGGCGCCTCACCCTTGGCCTGGTCTTCACCATCACGCTGGTCGCGTTCGAGAGTCTCTCGGTCGCGACCGTCCTCCCCGCGGTCGGAAGGGACCTCGGCGATGTCCGTCTCTACGGGTGGGTTTTCAGCGCCTTCTTCCTCGGCAGTCTGATCGGCATCGTCATCGCCGGCCAGCAGGCCGACCGGAGGGGTCTGGTCCAGCCGTTTGGATTCGGCCTCGTGCTGTTCGGGATCGGACTGATCATCGGCGGGTTTGCGCCCGCCATGCCGGTGCTGGTCATGGGCCGGGCGGTACAGGGCCTGGGCGCCGGGGCCATCCCCGCGGCCGGGTATGTGGCCATCGGCCGCGGCTATCCCGGCCACCTGCGCCCGAGGATGTTCGCGGTCCTGTCGACCGCCTGGGTCGTGCCCGGCCTGATCGGCCCGGCACTCGCCGGCCTGGTCGCCGACCACGTCGGTTGGCGGTGGGTCTTTCTCGGTCTGCTGCCGCTGGTGGTGGGGTGCGCATTCCTGACCCTGCCCGCCGTCCGGGGGTTCGGCCCTCCGGCTCCGGTGGACGGATCGGAGCCGGCGCCTGCGACCGATCCGGCCTCCGGGCCCAGGCTGTTCCCGGCCCTGCGGGTCGCGGCCGGAGCCGGCCTGGTCCTGGCCGGGTTGACCGTCGCCTCAGTCCTGCCCACACCCCTGCTCATTGCCGGTGGTCTGGCGATCGGGGTGCCCGCCTTTGTCACGCTGGTTCCGCCCGGGACCCTGTCGGCTCGGCCAGGCCTGCCGGCGGCCGTCTTGACGCGCGGCGTGCTGACGTTCGCGTTTTTCGGCGGCGACGCCTATGTTCCGCTCACCCTGACATCCATCCGGG
>JBPYFF010000344.1:0-8244 GCA_051984455.1 Acidimicrobiales bacterium
CCCGAACCGTTCGAGCAGTTCGCTTACACGCGACTGGCCGGCGCTGCGGCCGAGATGGTTCAGGTCCGCCATCAGGCGCATGTTCTCGAGCCCGGTGCACAGATCGTCGAGGGCAGAGAACTGGCCCGTGACGCCGATCACGCCCCGCACCGCCTCCGGCTCTCGGACGACATCGTGGCCGGCCACGCAGACTTGGCCGGCGTCGGGGGTTATCAAGGTTGAGAGGATCCGGACCATCGTCGTCTTTCCTGCGCCGTTCGGACCAAGCAGGGCGAAGATCGAGCCTTCGGCCACCCTAAGGTCGACCCCATCGAGCACGGTCGTAGTGCCGAAGGCCTTTCGCACACCCATGGCAACGATGGCCGGTTGGCTGGTGGTGTTCATGGCTGCCTTCCACCGCCGACTTCCGGGGGGAGTTCGCCTGCGGCGACGAGCACCGCACGGCGCTCCTTCCAGTCCTCCTCGAATCGCACCATCTGCTCCAACAAGAAGTCCGCGAAGGCGCTCATCTCGAGGAGGACCGCCCGCCGCCCCTCCGGGGCATCCTTCAGGACCTCGAGGCCTTCGCGGGCGAGCTGGCCCATTTCCTGGTATTCCGTGATGTCCATGCCCATCGCCCGCGGGGAGCTCAGGTCGATCCGGATCCGGTCCATGCGCTCCCCTGCCGACCGTGACCGCTGGATCACGCGCATCGTCACCAGTGCCTTTGCCGCGCTCGTGATCGCGCTGCGGCTGGCGAGCAGGGCATCGGCGAGCTCGGCGATTGTCTGCTCGGGGGGGTCGCAGACGGCCAGGTAGCCGATCAACCGACCCACCATCGGTGGGAAGGCATACCGAGTGGCGTAGAAGCGGCCCATGTGGTCGGCGAACGTGATCTGGGCATCCGTCGGCATTGGCAACATATTACAGAGATAACTGAGATAACGCAAATAAGTGTTATCTCAGTAGGGCGCGTGGGTCAACCAGCGGGATGGGGGCGATGACAGCACGGGCCATGGTGGCGACCCCTCGTCCATCCTCGCCGCGCTGGAGTTGCCGCCACCGTCATGCTGCAACGCGAGTGGGCGCGGCGTGCTTCGTCCTTCAGGAAGAGCGACTCATTGGGTTGACGTCCGTCGGTGTTCTCGAGCGGACGATGGCGGCCAACCGCACCCGTCCTATCAATGAGGGCTACGTGCTGTCTTCGTTGGTGACAGAACGCGTGGCGCGGTGGCGATAGAGGATGGGGAGGACCTGGAGGTCCTTCGGGCGACCGGCGGCCTCCTTGGAGGCGATGATGTCATCTAGGTCGGCGATGGAGACTTCGATCCCCTCGACACTGACCCGGTGGGCCCGGCGAGCGAGCTGACGATACCCATTCGAGAAGCCGCTCGGCCGGAAGGAAAGATCGAACTCCCCGTAGGGGCAGATCAGGTTCCACACCGCCGCGCGGCCCAGGGACGCGCCGTCGTGATCGAAGGGCAGTCCTTCTGGCACCGCCTCGGTCCGGATTCGCGCCTTCAACTCCCGCAGCGCCGCCGAGAGCCGCGCCAGGTTGTCCGACCCCACATCGGGGGTGAGGTCGATGTCTCGGGTGGCGGGGATCGGCGCTCGCTGGGCGATGGCGGCGAAGGCACCGATCACGACGTAGCGAACGCGGTGGCGGTTGAGAACCTGGACGATCGCAGCCGCGTCGAGGGAGGGTTCGCGCCGTGGCGGGCTCACTGCTCGACGCTGACGGGCTGGGCGTGCCGCCATGCCTCGATCTGTCGATCGCGCCTGGCCCGCTGTCGTGGGCTGCGGCCTGCCTCCAGTCGGGCCAGCACATCGTCGTCGGTGTCGGCAGGGACGAGCTGCAGGCGCAGGTCGTAGCCGGCCGCCCGGAGCAGCCGGAGGAGCGTGCCGAGAGTGGGCTGCCGCCGGTCGCGTTCGTACGCCGAGACCATGGTTGCCGGTACGCCGGCGCGTTGGGCCAGCTGCCGTTGGCTCAGGCCGGATTTGAGCCGGGCCAGCTGGAGCAGTCCAGCCGCGGTCGAAGGGATCTCATACGATTGCGCCATAGCACAATCGTATTAGAGAACGGGATGCCTGCCAACACTTTGCCAACCGACTTTGGGCCGCACGCGGGAGCCGCGGTTGCATGTGCCACCCTCGGTTCCGTGTCTGGTCGGAAGCCACCCATCCCGAGTCATCGCATTCCCGGCTACCCGCTCGCTTCAGGCGACATCCGGGAACACGAGTCAGACTGTTAGCGGCTATGGAACGTCCCGAGACCAGATACGTGGAGGTGGGCGGGGCCGAGGTCGCCTACCAGGTGGTGGGCCAGGGACCGCAGGACGTGGTCTACGTCCCTGGCTTTGGACACGTCGACCTGCGATGGGACAACCCCGTCTGGGCGGCTTTTCTGGAGCGGCTCACCTCCTTCAGCCGTCTGATCCTCTTCGACCGCCGGGGCACGGGTGCATCCGACGCCATCCCGGACACGGCCATGCCGACCTGGGAGGAGTGGGCCGACGACGTGCGAGCCGTGCTCGACGCCGCCGGGTCGGAGCGAGCGGTGGTGCTGGCCGAGACCGACGGAGGGCCGACTGGGCTGCTGTTCACGGCCATGCAGCCCGAACGGGTCAGTGGGTTGATCCTGGCCAACACCACCGCCCGTCGCCTCAAGGCAGACGACTACCCGATGGGTATCTCCGTGGAAGCGGCACACGACCTGTTGGAACGGTTCAGGCAAACATGGGGAACTGCCGACATCACGCGATTGGCCTGGCCGAGCCGGGCCAATGACGCTGAGTTTCGCCGCTGGGTGGCCAAGGAGACCAGGGCTATAGCAACTCCCAAGAACGCCGCGGCTCAGACTCGCTACATCATCGAGAACCTGGACGCCAGAAAGGCGTTGCCGCTCATTCAGGTGCCCACGCTCGTTCTCTCCAGCAAGGACAACCGGGCCTACACGATCGAGGAGGGTCGATACCTGGCCGACCACATCGACGGGGCGAGGTTCGTGGAGTTACCCGGAGGTGATCTCTTCGTCGCCTCCTCGCCCACCGCGGTCGAGGAGATCGTTGAATTCATGACCGGTGAGCGCCCCCCGGTCGAGGTCGACCGAATCCTCACGACGCTGCTGTTCACCGACATCGTGGCATCCACGGAGCTGGCCGAGCGGGAGGGTGACCGCCGGTGGAGTGAGTTGTTGAGCGGCCATCACAAGATCGTCCGGTCCGAGCTTCATCACTTTCGAGGACGGGAAGTCGACACGGCGGGTGACGGCTTCTTCGCCACCTTTGACGGCCCTGCCCGAGCGATCAGGTGCGCCTCCATCATCCGGGACGGGGTTGGAGGCCTCGGGTTGCAGATCAGAGCGGGTCTCCATACGGGCGAGGTGGAGCTTTCCGACAGTGGCCCCCGTGGCCTGGCTGTGCATATTGGGGCCAGGGTCGGTGCCCTCGCAGGACCGGGTGAAGTGCTCGTTTCCCGTACGGTGGCCGACCTTGTCGTGGGATCAGGGATCAAGCTCGCAGACCGGGGCGAACACAGGTTGAAGGGCGTCCCTGGCCGTTGGCGGTTGTTTTCGGTTGCCACGTGACCGACACCCCCCGCACCCAATACCTCCGATCGTCTGACGGCACCCACTTGGCCTACCAGGTGTGTGGCGACGGGCCACTCGGCCTTGTGTTCTTGGTTGGCGGTCCCTTCCCGATCGATGTGCTGTCGGAGGACCCGGGATTCGTCCGGGTCCGCAAAAGGCTGGCCAACTTCAGCCGCACGGTCTGGTTCGACGCCCGAGGCCTGGGCGCGTCGGAGGGTGATCCCAAGGACTCGCTGCTAGGCGAATTCTTCGACTCCGACCTCACCGCCGTGCTCGACGTGGTGGGCTTCGAGCGAGCGGCGTTGGTGGCAGCGGCCGCGTCCGGCGGTCGGGCAATCCGATTCTCCGCCACCCATCCCGAACGGGTATGTGCCCTCGTTCTGGTCAACAGCTATGCGCACTACGTGCGGGAGGCCGGCTACCCATGGGGCGTTCCTGCCGAGAGCCTCGATCGGGTCGTGGCCTCAGTCAAAGAAACCTACTGGGCAGGGGCAGCAGTCGAGGTCGCCGCCCCCAGTCGGGTCGGCGACGAACGTTTCCGAGCTTGGTACGCCCGCTCGACACGATTCACCGGCGGCCCCGATCAGCTGGCGGGTGTCGTCAGGGCGAGCCTGGAAGACGATCTTCGCCCGGTTCTTCCCTCCGTCTCTGTCCCCACCTTGGTCCTGCATCGTGAGGGAAACCGCTACATCCACCAGGGTGCTGGCCGGTACATGGCCGAGCACATGCCCAATGCCAGGTTCGTGCTGCTCCCCGGCGACGACCACATCTTCTTCGCGGGCGACACCGACGCCCTGGTGGACGAGATCGAGGAGTTCTTGACCGGCGCCCGCACCGGGGCCGAGGGCGACGTGCTGACCATGACCGTCCTTTTCACCGACATCGTTTCATCGACGGAGCACCAGGCCCAGGTCGGACCACGGGAGTGGTCCCGGCTCACCGACCACCACGACGCTATGGTTCGATCTGCGCTCAGCCGCCACCGGGGCCACGAGGTGAAGACGACCGGGGATGGCTTCCTGGCCACCTTCGACGCCACCGGCCGAGCGCTTCGCTGTGCCACGGACATCCTGGCCGGTGCCAAGGACCTCGGGCTGGACCTTCGGGCAGGAGTACACACGGGGGAGGTCGAGGTGCGAGGCGATGACATCGCCGGTCTCGCCGTGACCATCGCCAAGCGGGTGTGCGACCTGGCGGGAGCGGGAGAAGTGTTGGTGAGTGAGACGGTGCGGGGTCAAATGGTTGGCGGCGGCATTGAGTTCATTGATCGAGGAGACCGCGAGTTGAAGGGCGTGCCGGGAAAGTGGCGGCTCTGTGCGGTGGCGGTAGCAGCGCCATGACTTGGATCAACGCCGCTATGCCGGTCAATTGGGGATCACAATCCCGTCACCGCCGATCTGGTCGTCTCCTGAGCATCCTGCTTCGACCGCCGCCGGGGATGGTTTGGGACGTCGCCCCCGACCACTGGGACGCCACGGCGTGCCGGATCGCGGGCCGCAACCTGACTCGCGCCGAATGGAACCAGTACCTGCCGGGCCGCCCCTACCAGGCGACCTGTCCCACCCGGCCGGCCGGTTCGTCATCTGGCACCGCCCGAGCGGTAGGTCAATCAATCCCCTGGCCAAACCGCCGGCATGACGCTACCCCTTGCTCGTCATGGACATTGGTGGGGGATCTCTGGAGATCGCCCAGAGTCGAGACGAGCGACCTGAACTCGCCGTTTCGCAGCCATTGAGCTGCGGTCGGCGACCAGGGAGTTCCGGGACGGTCCAACCTTGTGGCCTTCCTGACCGCCCTGTCAGACTTCGGCCATGCAGGATCTCGCCAGGCGAAAGGCCACGGTGGGGGACGGGGGCGGTGACCCGCGCCGTCCGGCCAACGTCGTCGGGGACCCTGGCGCCACCCGCGTCTTGCCGGCGACCGGGCCGTTCGTCGCGGGAAGGCGCTGATGTCGCTGCGAGATCGAATCCACGAGGACGACGCGGAAGCGCCGCTCGGCTCGGCGATCCTTGCGTCGGGGGCGCCGGCCGCTGACGCCGGCCCGGTGCGGATCCCCGTCGAGCGCTACACGTCGCCGGCTTTCTTCGGTCAAGAGCTGTCAATGCTGTGGCCACGGGTGTGGGTGATCGCATGCTCGGTCGACCACGTGGCCGAGCGGGGCGACTTCTGCGAGGTCCGGTTTGGACCGTACTCCGTGGTGATCCTGCGGGGTGATGACGGGGAACTGCGGGCGTTCCAGAACGTGTGCCGCCACCGGGGCAACGCGCTCTGCCAGGGATCGGGCTCTGGCTTGACTGAGCTGCGGTGTGGGTTTCACCGTTGGGCCTGGACGCTCGACGGGCGGCTACGCGAGGTCCCATCCCGCAAGGGTTTCGGCGCG
Source organism: Acidimicrobiales bacterium (assembly GCA_051984455.1). GTDB lineage: Bacteria > Actinomycetota > Acidimicrobiia > Acidimicrobiales > Palsa-688 > JBPYFF01. Next base: position 5,949 of record JBPYFF010000344.1, read on the forward strand.
TTGCGCAATGACGACTTCCCGCTGTTTCCCGTGCAGGCGGACACATTCGGGCGGCTCGTGTTCGTCAACCTTGACACCTCGCCGTCCGCGCCGTCGCTCACGGAATGGCTGGAGGGAGTGCCTGAGGACATCGCCTGGGCGAAGCTCGATGAGTTCCGCTGCCTGTACACGACCCGCACCGTGGTGCCCTGCAACTGGAAGGTCGTCGCGGATGGGTTTTCCGAGACGTACCACGTCCAGGGACTGCATCGGGAGATGCTCGCGTCCATCGACGATGTCGACGCGCCACAGAAGATCTGGGGGCGGCAGGGCGCGTCGTATCAGGACTATGCGGTGCCGTCGCCCCGGCTCGGTCGCGGCGTCGACGATCAGACGATCTGGGACTCGTTCGTTCAAACGCAGGGCAGCCGGATGGGATCCGGGTACTCCGAGGCGACGATCGCGGAGCGGGGAGGGTCGATCCCGATGCCCGCGCTGACAGCGGGGCAGACAGTGCAGGACCTGGTGGCGGGCAAGATCAGGGAGTACTGGGGGAGTAGGGGCGTGGACTTGTCCGGCTACTCCGTACGCCAACTGCTACGAATGTCGCAATACAACCTGTTCCCCAACTCGACCTTCCTGGTTAACGCCGACCTTTACTCAGTTCTGTCGGCGCGGCCCGGGCCGGCTGTCGACGAGGCTGAATTCATCATGTTCTACTTCGAACGGGCCACGTCGCCCGTCGCCCCGCGCTCGCGACCCGTGGACGTCACCGTTCCGATGGACCAGGCGCAGTTCGGATTCGTGATCAGCGCTGACGTGAGGGTGATGCCGGGTATTCAGCTCGGGCTCCGTCAGCCGGCGCTCTCCGAGATCGTTCTGTCCCGTGAGGAGTGCCGGATCATCAACATGCACCGCCACCTCGAGGGCTTCCTTGGCCTGGAACCGGGCGGTCGACTACCCACGTCCCCCGTTTAACCCACTTCGGCAGCGAGTTCTCCCGGGCTGCAGCCCGACGGCCTGACGGCCGACAACACCCCTAGGTGGCCCGGAGCTTCGCGACCTCGTGCTCGACGACTGTTCCATCGAAGAAGGCGGGGTTACCGCCGGTCCAAAGGCGCACCGGGTTCTCGAAGACAAAGGCCCGAAACTGCTGGGCGTCGAGGTGCCCTTTCTCGACAAGCTCGTACGCCTCCGGCACCACGTCGCGCATGTCACGGACATCCCAGTGGCCGACGTCCGATGCAAACAACGCCGGTAGCTGGACGTGGCCGGGGTTTAGCGACGTCCAGAAGGCAAGGGCGTTCATTGGATCGTCGGCCTCACAACCGAAGAAGAACCGGCTGGCGAACATGTCAAACAGGTCGTCGGTCCCGGTGAGCGCCGACTCGCCGAACAGGTCGACGTCCTGGGGGAGCTCGTCGGGATCAGAGAGCATCACGAGTGCATCGTCGAGGCGGTCGCGTCTCTCGGCCACGGCGCCGAGTGCGTACTCAGAGAAGAGCTCGGCGAGCAGGTCGCGGTCGAGGTTGGCCGGGTCGTAGTGCGCGATGGCCTTGCGGTTGCGCTTCTCATAGTGGCTGACGATGCCGGCCAGGAGGGCAGCCGCCCATGCCACGCCGCCCTCCTGAAACGCGAACCGGAGTAGTGGGAATCGCATCGGGACGCCGCCGAACACGAGCGATCGGCAGGTGCCCTCATCAGCCGCGGCGAAGTTGCCAACCTGGTTGAAGGAGTTGTTCGTGGTGGACATTCGGGTGCCCCAGCCTTGCCCACCGGCGTGGAACGTCGGCGCCACGCCGAGCTCCTCGCACCTCCGCCAGAGTGGGTCGTAGTCGTGTAACGAATCGTGGCCGAGCGTGTCGATCCAGCGTCCGGGGCTGTCCGGAAACGAGTCGTACGGCCGCGGGATAGCGCCCCCGAGCATCACCGCCTTGAGCCCGAGGTCGCCGACCGCGTGGTTCAGCTCCGCTACCGCCTCTTCCGGCGTGAAGGTGGGGATGGCCGCGACCGGCTCCAGCCGGTCCCGGACGTCCGCGTACACCTCGGCGTAGTAGCGGTTGATGGCGCGGGCGAGGGCACATCGCAGTTCGTCGTTCGGCAGGGCCGTGACCGGCAACCCGTACGTCGGGTAGAGCACGGCAAAGTCGATGCCGAGCTCGTCGAGTCGCCGGTACTGCAGTTCGGGCAACATCACCGTGGCCCGGTCGAGCGTATTCTTCGTCGGTAATCCCCACACACCGACGGCGTGGATGCCCCGCTGGCGACGGTCAGCCCGCGAGGGCACCGCGACTCGCGGTAGCGCTGACTTCACCAT
>JBPYFF010000345.1:0-9568 GCA_051984455.1 Acidimicrobiales bacterium
CAACCGGTAACGGGTGTGCATCGGTGGGTCCATGTTCAACATCATCAGCTGCTGCTGGGCCAGCTCCGCCTCGGGCATCTCATTGATGAGGGCGGTGCGGCGGTGCGACGAGAACGTCAAGTTGTCCTGGTTGATTTTCACGACGTCGGCGTGCCGGGTGAAGGCGAAGAACCCCGGCCCGTCGGTCTCTTCGTGCCAGTACACCGGGTGCTCGTGGCGAAGGTAGGCCAGCATGTCGTGCGGCACTCCGGCGAGGTAGTTGTCCGGGTTGGTGAGGTCGACATCCTCGAGCTTCATGGAGCTCACCTTTCAGCCAGGCGATGCGGCGATCGTCTGATTAGACTAGAACACGTTTCAATGTAGCGTATGAGCCGAGCCCGGCCGGGGTCGAGCCGGGTAACAGGCGAGCGGGAGGAGCGAGAGGGCCAATGGAGATCGCCTACACCGAAGAGCAGGAGGCCCTTCGCCGGGAACTGCGAGGCTATTACGAGAAGCTGCTCACGCCCGAGGTCGAGCAGGAGTTGAGCGAGTCGCACGGCGTCGGTCCCGCGGTCAGGCGGATCGTGCGACGCATGGGGGAAGACGGCTGGTTGGGTATCGGCTGGCCCAAGGAGTACGGCGGTCAAGGTCGCTCCGCCATCGAGCAGTTCATCTTCTTCGACGAGTCAATGCGCTCGGGGGCGCCGGTGCCGATGCTCACCATCAACACTGTCGGTCCCACCATCATGAACTTCGGGACGCGGGAGCAGAAGGACTTCTTCCTTCCCAAGATCCTCAAGGGTGAGATCCATTTCTGCATCGGCTACACCGAGCCGGGGGCGGGCACCGACCTTGCTGCCTTGAAGACGCGGGCCGTACGGGACGGCGACGAGTACGTGATCAACGGCCAGAAGATCTTCACCAGCCTGGCCGGCGGCGCCGACTATGTCTGGCTGGCGACGAGGACCAACCCGGAAGCCAAGAAGCACAAGGGGATCTCGATGTTCGTCGTCCCCATGGATACGCCCGGCGTGAAGGTGGTGCCCATGCAGTTGATGGGTGAGCACGACATCAACCAGACGTTCTATGAGGACGTTCGAGTTCCGGTAACCAGTCGGGTCGGCGGGGAAAACGAAGGCTGGTCGCTGATCACCAATCAGCTCAACCACGAGCGAGTCACTCTCTGCGCACCGGGCATCGTTGAGCGGACGCTCGACGAGGTCAGGGGATGGGCCCAGCGGACAGCTCTCCCCGACGGTCGGCGGGTCATCGATCAGGAGTGGGTCCAGATCAGTCTGGCTCGAGTCCACGCCCGGCTGCAGTTCCTCAAGTTGATCAACTGGAAGGTCGCGTGGACGGCGACCCAGGGTCGGCTGGACGTGGCCGACGCCTCGAGCATCAAGGTGTTCGGGACGGAGTTCTACCTCGAGGCCTTCCGGCTCCTCTTCGAGATCGTCGGGCCGCGGGGCTACCTGAAACCGGGGTCCGAGGATGAGGTGCTGAAGGGCCGGCTGGAGCGGCTGTACCGGAGCATGATCATCCTGACCTTTGGTGGCGGGACGAACGAGATTCAGCGGGACTTGATCGCCATGTTCGGGCTGGGCCTTCCCCGGGCGATGCGGTAACCGCCATGGACTTCTCGTTTAGCGAAGAGCAGCAGGCGGTCGGCGACCTCGCTCGCCAGGTTCTCACCGACCAGGTCACCCAGGAGCGGTTGAAGGAGGTCGAGGCCGGACAGGTCGGCATCGACCGGCGGACCTGGGCCCAGTTGGCCAAGACCAACCTTCTCGGCGTCGCCCTGCCAGAGGAGGCCGGTGGCAGCGGGCTCGGCTTCCTCGCCGCCTGCGTGCTCATGTACGAGGTCGGGCGCACGGTCGCTCCCGTGCCGGTTCTCCCCAGCGTGGTTATGGGCTCCCTGTCCATCGCGGAGTTCGGCACGGCCGAGCAAAAGGAACGGCTGTTGCCCGGCGCCATCTCGGGTGAGCGCATTCTGACCGCCGCCCTGGTCGAGGACGGCACCGACGCGGCCCACCCGGCCACCACCGCGATACCCATCGACAGTGACCAGGACGGCGGGCCCGACCAATGGCGACTGGACGGAGTCAAGATCTGCGTTCCCTCCGGTTCGCTGGCGAGCGACTTCCTTGTGCCGGCCCGCACCGGTGACGACGCCGTTGGTGTGTTCATCGTGCCGGCCGGCTCTTCTGGCCTCGGCGTGGTGCCGGAAATGACCACCAGCCGGCAACCCGAGGCCAGGCTCACCCTGGAGGGGGTCGTGGTCAGCGCCGCCGATGTGCTCGGAGACCCTTTCGGTGGCCGGGCAATCGTGGAGTGGATCGTGCAGCGGGCCACGACCGCCATCTGTGCCGCCACAGCCGGTGTGTGCGAGCAGGCCGTGCGCATGACGGCGGAGTACACCAAGACCCGAGAGCAGTTCGACCGTCCCATCGCCAGCTTCCAGGCCGTGGGCCAGCGAGCCGCCGATGCCTACATCGACGCGGAAGCGATCCGGCTGACCGCGTGGCAGGCGGCGTGGCGCATCGACGCCGGCCTGCCGGCAACGGTCGAGGTCGCGGTGGCCAAGTTCTGGGCAGCCGACGGTGGCCAGCGGGTCGTCCACGCCGCCCAGCATCTGCATGGAGGAATCGGTGTCGACCGGGACTACCCGCTCCATCGGTACTTCCTCTGGGCCAAGCATCTGGAGCTGATGCTGGGCGGGGGGACCTCGCAGCTGAGGACACTTGGAGCACTGCTCGCCGCCGAGCCCGCCTCCTGAGGGCCGAGGCCCGGGCCCGGAACGAACGCGATGGCGACGTCAGCCAGCTCTCAGGACGCGACCCCCACCGCCCTGAGCCGCAGCCAGACGGCGCGGCGTCAGAGGGTGATCGCGGCTGCGATCGAGCTGGCCTCGGCCGGCGGTTACGACGCGGTCCAGATGCGCGACGTGGCCACGACTGCCCACGTGGCCCTCGGCACCATCTACCGCTACTTCGCCTCCAAGGATCACCTTCTGGCCGCCACCCTGGTTGAGTGGACACGCGACCTGCAGGCCCGGGTGTTGCAGCGGCCCGCCCGAGGAGCCTCGCCGGCCGATCGCGTGGTCGACGTACTGCGGCGGGCGACTCGCAATCTCGAGCGCAATCCCAGGCTGACCGCGGCCCTGATCACCGCCGTTTCCGCGCCGGATCCGGCCATCAAGGATTGCCAACGCGAAGTCAACGACATCATGGTCGAGGTCCTCTCCGGCGCAATGGCGGACGACGTCCCGGACGACCTGAAGGCGGGGGTCTGCCGGGTCATGAGCCACGTCTGGTTCTCGTCCCTGGTCGGCTGGGTCAACGGGTGGGGTAGTGGCGTCGACATCGGCGACGAGCTGGAGGTCGCCGCCCGCCTGCTGCTGCGCTGACCGGCCCCCCGCATCTTTGGGCATACCACGCGGTATTCCCAGGCGGGGGAGTATGCCCAAAGCTCACGGGCAGAGCGCCCCCGGCACTTGTCGACCAAAAGTAGAATGTGTTCTACTCCAACCATGACGGGAATTTGCGAGGGCCGGGTCGTTGTGGTCACGGGCGCCGGTCGGGGGATCGGACGGGGTCACGCCCTGGAGTTCGCTCGCCAAGGCGCCCGGGTGGTCGTCAACGACCTCGGCGGGAGCTCGGATGGCACCGGTGCGTCGGCCGGGCCGGCCGGCGAAGTCGTTGACCAGATACGCCGCGAGGGCGGAGAGGCGATCGCCAATGGCGACGACGTCTCGGACTGGGAGGGGGCGGCCCGGCTGATCAAAAGCGCGGTCGACAGCTTCGGCCACCTCGACACCCTGGTCTGCAACGCCGGCATCCTGCGCGATCGCATGCTCGTTTCGATGACCGAGGCCGACTGGGACGCGGTCATGCGGGTCCACCTGAAGGGCACCGCCGGCCCACTGCATCACGCCGCCGCCTACTGGAGGGAGCAGGTCAAGGCCGGCGGGACCGTCGACGGGCGCATCATCGGCACGTCATCCGCCGCCGGCCTCTACGGCAACATCGGGCAGGGCAATTACGCCGCCGCCAAGGCGGGGATCGCCGCCCTCATGCGGGTGGCATCGGCCGAGTTGCGCCGCTACGGCGTCACGGCCAACACCATCGCTCCCATCGCCCGCAGCCGGATGACGGAGAGCCTCTTTCCCGACTCGATGGCCCGGCCCGAACAGGGCTTCGACGCCATGGACGCCGAGAATGTCGCTCCCCTGGTCGTATGGCTCGGAAGCAACGAAGCCGGGGACGTCTCCGGGTGGACGTTTGAAGTGCAGGGCGGGACCATCAGTGTGGCGGAAGGATGGGAAAAGGGGCCCGAGGCACACAAGGGTGATCGCTGGGATCCGGCCGAGCTGGGTTCGGTCGTGAGGGACCTGGTGGCAAAGGCCCCTCAACCACGGGCGGTCATCGGCAGCTAGCTTCGTCGTCGTGAACCTCGAATACAGCCCCGAGCAGCAGTCGTTGCGCAAGGAGTTGCGTGAGTACTTCGCCGACTTGCTGACCGACGACGTTCGAGCCGACCTCGGCCAGCCGGGACACGGCAGCCCGAGGTTCCGGGAGCTCATTCGCCGGATGGGAAGGGATGGCTGGTTGGGCATTGGGTGGCCCAAGGAGTACGGGGGACAGGGCCGGTCCGCTCTCGAGCAGTTCATCTTCTTTGACGAGGTGCAACGCGCCGGTGCCCCCTTTCCCTTCGTCACCCTGAACACCGTCGGTCCGACCATCATGCGATTCGGCCGCGAGGATCAGAAGAGATTCTTCCTGCCCGGGATTCTGGCGGGCGAGATCATCTTCGCCATTGGCTACACCGAGCCGGAAGCCGGAACGGACCTGGCGTCGTTGCGGACGCGGGCGGCTCGTGACGGCGATGAGTACGTCATAAACGGCAACAAGGTGTTCACCAGCGGCGCCAACCAGGCGGACTACATCTGGTTGGCGGCCAGGACTGACCCGGATGCGCCGAAGCACAAGGGCATCTCGATCATTGCCGTCCCAACCGCCTCGGCCGGCTTCTCGTGGCTGCCTATCGTCACCGTCGGCGGAACGGTCACCACCGCGACCTTTTACGACGACGTTCATGTTCCCGTCTCTGCTCGCATCGGCGACGAAAACGAAGGCTGGCGCATGATCACGACCCAGCTCAACCACGAGCGTGTCGGCCTGGCCGCCATGGGCGGTCTGGCCCAGCGGCTGCTGGCCGAGGTGGTCGCGTGGGCCAAACAACAACCGGCCACTCCCGCCACCCCTGGCGGCGGGCGACTCATCGATGTGCCCTGGGTTCAGCTCGCGCTGGCGCGGGCCCATGCCCGGATGGAGGCCATGAAGCTATTGAACTGGCGAATGACGAGTGCTCTCGACCGGGGCGAGCTGGGCCCGGCCGACTCGTCCGCGGTCAAGGTCTACGGGACCGAGTGCCTGGTCGATGTCTACCGGACGCTGCTAGAGGTGCTCGGCCCAGTGGGGTACCTGCGACAAGGTTCACCCGGCGCGGTGCTGCATGGCCGGCTCGAGCAGGCGGCTCGGGGTGCTCAGATCAACACCTTCGGAGGTGGCGTGAACGAGGTGCAACGCGAGATCCTTGCCGCCGCCGGACTCGGTATGGCCCGGCAGGCGCGATGAGCACTGTCTCGGAGTCGACGGAGTTCCTCGAGCGGCTCAAGGCATTCGAGGGGCGACAGATCGGGCCGGCCGAACTCGCGCCGGACGTCGTCAACCAGGCAATGATCCGCCACTGGTGCGACGCCATCGGCGATGCCAACCCGGTCTATACCGACCCGGATGCGGCCGCCGCTTCCGTCCATGGAGGAATCGTCGCCCCGCCCACGATGCTGCAAGCGTGGGTCATGCGGGGCTTCCGGGCCGGCAGGGGTCGCACGGCCCAGGACGAGCTGCTGCGCCTCCTCGAGGGCGCGGGCTTCACCTCGGTGGTCGCGACGGATTGCCAGCAGGAGTACCCCCGCTATCTCCGTCCCGGGGACCGGCTGTCGGAGACCAAAGTCATCGAATCCATATCCGAGGAGAAAAAGACCGCACTCGGAACGGGCCACTTCGTGACAAGCCGCAGCACCTACACCGACCAATCGGGCCAGGTCGTGGGCACCATGAGGTTTCGCATCCTCAAGTTCAAGCCCGCAGCCCGGAAGGCCGCCTCCTCGGGTGAACGGCCCCGGCGTCCCCGCCCCGCTCTCACCCAGGACAACGCCTGGTGGTTTGACGCCTGCAAGCAGCACAAGCTGCTGATCCAGCGATGCACCTCCTGCGGCACGCTCCGGCACCCGCCCGAACCGATGTGCGGTGCCTGCGGTTCCCCTGATTGGGACACGGTCGAAGCCAGCGGTCGGGGAATGGTGTACAGCTTCGTCGTCAACCACTATCCCGAGGTCCCCGCCTTCGACTATCCGCTGGCGGTGGGACTCATCGAGCTTGAGGAAGGGACCCGGCTGGTGGCCAACGTGGTCGGCATCGACCCGGGCGAGATCGCGGTCGAACTGCCGGTCGAGGTGGAGTTCGTGGATCACGACGAGGGTCTGACCCTCCCCGCCTTTCATCCGATCACGTCTCAGGCGTCCTGACATGGACTTTGCGCTGACCGAGCAGCAAGAGGCGGTCCGCGACCTCGCCGCCCAGATCTTTGAAGGCCTCGCCACGACCGAGCGGATCAAAGCGGTGGAGGCAACGGACGATCGGATCGATCGCCAGTTGTGGCAGGAGCTGGCCCGCGCCAACCTGCTCGGGATTGCCCTGCCCGAAGATGTTGGCGGCAGCGGACTGGGCATCCTCGAGCTTTGCGTTCTTCTCGAGCAGCAGGGACGAAGGGTTGCTCCGGTCCCCATGCTGGCGACGCTCGTGATGGCCGCGCTTCCCATCGCCGAGTTCGGCACGGCTGAGCAGCGATCGGCCTGGCTGCCCGGAGTGGTGAGCGGCGACGTGATGCTTACCGCCGCGCTGTCCGAACCTGGCGACGGGTGGGCTGGCTGGCCGTCTACGTCAGCGTCGGTCTCCCCTCACGGGGGCTGGCAGGTGTCAGGCACGCGCCTCAGCGTGCCGGTCGCTCACGTGGCCGCCCGGGTGCTCGTGCCCGCCCGCATCGACGACGAGTCGGTTGGCCTCTTCCTGGTGGACCCGACCAGGCCGGGCGTCGGGCTGACCAGGGCCGAGACGACCAACCGGGAAATCGTTGGTCACCTCAGCCTCGACGGGGCGCCGGGCGAGCTCCTGGGTGACGGGGTCCCCGGGTCGCGGGTCATGGACTGGCTCGTCCAGCGGGTGCTCGCCGGCATCTGCGCCCTGCAGGTGGGAGTGGCCGAGGAGGCGGTCCGGCAGGCCGCCAGGTACACGTCGGGCCGCCGGCAGTTCAACAAGCCGCTGTCCACGTTCCAGGGAGTCGCCTTGCGAGCGGCCGACGCCTACATCGATACGGAAGCGATGCGGGTCACCATGTGGCAGGCGGCCTGGCGGCTGGCCATCGGCGACGACGCCGGCACCGAGGTCGAAGTGGCGAAGTGGTGGGCGGCTGACGCCGGCCAGCGGATCGTGCACGCGACCCAGCACCTCCACGGAGGCCTGGGCGCTGATGTCGACTACCCGGTTCACCGCTATTTCCTCTGGGGCAAGCACCTGGAGGATCTGCTGGGTGGAGCCGGTTACCACCTGGCCCGGTTGGGTCATCGTCTCTCTGTGGGCGCCGAGGTGAATCAATGAGTTCTCGACGGTTCGACGACGTGCAGGTGGGCGACGAGCTGCCGCCGCTTGAAATCCCGCTGACCCGCAGCCTCATTGTCGCCACGGCCATCGCGTCGCGCGATTACCAGGATGTCCATCATGACCCGAGCCTGGCGGTGCAAAAGGGGTCGAAGGACATCTTTATGAACATCCTCTCCACCAACGGCTTCGTCGGTCGCTACGTCACCGACTGGGCCGGGCCCGACGCCATCATCCGCAGCGTCTCCATCCGCCTGGGCGTACCCAACTACCCGGGCGACACCATGACGATGACGGGGAGCGTGACGGCCAAAGCGGATGGTGTTGTCGACGTTTCCGTACGAGGGGCCAACGGCCTCGGCAACCACGTCACCGGGAGCGTCTCGGTCGAACTGGTGGCGGCATGAGCACGAGCGACGGCAACCTTCTGAAGGATGGGGCCGCCATTGCTGGCATCGGGGCGACCGAGTTCTCCAAGGACTCGGGCCGGAGTGAGATGCGGCTGGCGTGCGAGGCTGTCGCGGCCGCACTGGCGGATGCGGGTATCGCCCCGGCCGAGGTCGACGGGATGGTGACCTTCACGGCGGACACCAACCCGGAAATCCAGATCGCCCGGAACCTGGGAATCGGCGAGCTCAAGATGTTCAGCCGCATTCACCACGGTGGCGGCGCGGGCGGCGGCTGCATTCAGCAGGCGGCCATGGCAGTGGTGTGCGGGGTGGCCGATGTCGTCGTGTGTTATCGGGCCTTCAACGAACGCTCGGGGAACCGCTTTGGTGCCGGTGTCCAGGGCCGGGCTCCTCAGTCCAACGCGGAGGCGTCGCACTTCAGCTGGTACGCGCCCTTCGGCCTGTTGACTCCGGCGCAGTGGGTGGCCATGTTCGCCCGCCGGATCATGCATGAGTACGGCGTGACCAGCGAGGACTTCGGCCGCATCGCCGTGGCCGACCGGCGGCACGCAGCGGTGAACCCGGCCGCCTTTTTCTACGGAAAGCCCATCACGCTGGAGGACCATCAGGCGTCGCGATGGATCGTGGAGCCGCTCCACCTCCTGGACTGCTGCCAGGAGAGCGACGGGGCTCAGGCGATGGTGGTGACGTCGCGGGAAAGGGCCAGGGACCTCCTCCAGCGACCGGCCGTCATCCGCGCCGCAGCTCAGGGTGCAGGTGAACAGCAACAGATGATGACCAGCTATTACCGGCCATCGATCACGGGCTTACCCGAGATGGGCCTGGTCGCCCGCCAGCTGTACGCCACTGCCGGGGTCGGCCCTGACGATATTCAGACCGCGATTTTCTACGACCACTTCACGCCCTTCGTGCTCCCTCAACTCGAGGAGTTCGGCTTCTGCGGCCGAGGTGAGGCCAAGGACTTCATCAAGGACGGCAACATCGAGCTGGACGGCCGGCTGCCGATCAACACCAACGGAGGCCAGCTGGGCGAGGCCTACATCCATGGGATGAACGGCATCGCCGAGGGAGTTCGCCAGGTGCGCGGGAGCTCCGTCAACCAGGTCGATGATGTCCAGCACGTCCTCGTCACCGCGGGAACGGGCGTGCCAACCAGCGGCATCATCCTCGGCGCCGACCGTTAACCGGTCGGCGGTGGTCTCGATCGAGTACCGGACCGCGACCGGTCAATGGGCCTAGTGTTCCGGCCGTGACAACCTGGCTGTCGCTCCTGCACTGGTTGGCCGTTCTCCGCATCGGCCTAGGGCTCTGGTGGGTCGAGAGCTTCCGGCACAAGAACAAGCAGGCGTGGTTCGAGCGAGGGTCCGGCATCAGCTGGGCCCAGTCGGTGGCAGAAAAGCACCGGTGGCCCTTTGTTCGCACCACCTTCTCGACGGTCGTGTCCCCGCGGCCCAAGGTGAT
>JBPYFF010000346.1:0-3370 GCA_051984455.1 Acidimicrobiales bacterium
TTTTCCCCACTGAAGCCATTTGACCGAGCAGTCCAGATCCGACAAGGCTGCCTGTCCCAATGGCCCCCGGACAGCACCTGCGCATTGCTCTGCTGGTCTACCGGGGGAATCCCCATTCGGGCGGCCAGGGCGTGTATACGCGCTACCTGTCGCGCCAGCTCGTCCAGCTGGGCCACCACGTCACCGTGTTCGCCGGCCAACCCTGGCCCATCCTGGACGATGGCGTCGATTTTGTGCCGGTCCCGAGCCTGGATCTCTACCGGGAGCCCGACCCGTTTCGAGTCCCGTGGCCATGGGAGTTTCGATCCCTGGTCGATGTGGCCGAGTTCGGGCTCATGTGCACCGCAGGCTTCCCTGAGCCGCTGACGTTCAGCTGGCGCGTCCGCCGGGCGCTGGCTCGCCGCAGGAACGACTTTGACCTGGTCCATGACAACCAGTGCTTTGGGCGCGGGATGCTGGGCGTGATGGCGGACGGCTGGCCGCTCGTCGCGACGCTTCACCACCCGATTACGGTCGACCGCGCCCTCGATCTTTCGCACGCCCGAACCTTGAAACAGATGGTCGCCCTCCGCCGCTGGTACGGGTTCCTGGGCATGCAGATGCGGGTGGCCCGGCAGGTGCCGCGCATCATCACCGTGTCGGAGTCGTCGAAGCGAGATGTCGTCGATCAGATGGGCATCTCAGCGGACCAGTTGGGCGTCGTTCCGATCGGCGTCGACGACACGCTCTTCCGGCCGTTACGGGGCGTCGCACGCCGACCGGGACGGATCATGACCACCGCCAGCGCCGACGTGCCGCTGAAGGGCCTAGTTCCCCTGCTGGAAGCCCTGGCGAAGCTTCGAACCGAGCGGGAAGCGGAGCTCATCGTGATCGGCAAGCCCCGGCCCGAGAGCCGGGTTGCCGCAACGATCGACCGGCTGGGACTGCAAGGGTCGGTCCAGTTTCTTTCCGGCGTCAGCGACGAACGATTGGTCCAGCTCTACGCCGAGGCGTCACTCGCAGTAGTGCCGTCACTGTACGAAGGTTTCTCGCTGCCGGCGGTGGAGGCGATGGCGTGCGGGGTTCCGCTCGTTGCCACAACCGGCGGCGCCCTTCCCGAGGTGATCGGTGACAGCGGTTCGACTGCGTTGCTGGTGCCGCCCGGCGATCCCGGTGCACTGGCCGGAGCAATCGGGCGGGTGCTGGACGATGACGCCCTGGCCGGCCGCTTGTCCGGGGCCGCCCGCCTGCGGGTCCTCCAGCACTTCACCTGGCGGGCCTGCGCCGAGGGGACCGTCGAGCACTACCGCCGTGCCCTGGCCGCCCGCCCGTGCTGACCGTCGACTACGACCGGCTGCGAGTGGGCGATGGTGACCGGTTGCTGGACCTGGGCTGCGGGGGAGGCAGGCATGCGTTCGAAGCCATGCGTCGCGGCGCGGCGGTAGTGGCGATCGACGCCGACGCGGCCGAGATCAAGGACGCGGCCGCCCTGATCGAGGCGATGCAAACTGAGGATCGGGTCGTCGCAGCAAGTGGCGGGACGGGCGCCGCCCTGGTCGGCGACGCCGTCACCTTGCCCTTTCCGGACGGCGCCTTCGACCGGGTGATCGGCGCAGAGGTGCTCGAGCACATCACCGCCGACCGGATCGCCATCGGCGAGCTGGCCCGGGTGCTGCGCCCGGGTGGAACGATGGCGGTCACCGTCCCTCGCTGGTACCCCGAGCTCGTCTGCTGGGCGATATCCGACGACTATCACAACGTCCCTGGCGGACACGTCCGCATCTACCGGCGCAAGGCGTTGGTCAACAGACTCGAGGACGCCGGGTTGCGACCGTACGACCATCATCACGCCCATGCCCTGCACACGCCCTACTGGTGGCTCAAGTGCATGGTCGGCGTGCAGGACGACCGTCATCCGCTGGTGCGGGCCTATCACCGGCTGCTGGTGTGGGACATCACCGCCGCGACCCCGTTCACCCGGATTCCCGATCGGTTGCTCAACCCCCTGCTTGGCAAGTCGCTCGTGGTCTACCTCGAGAAGCCGGGCAGCTAGCGCGTGCGGGTCTCCCGAGCGCAGGTCGCGGCCACCGCTGACTGGATCGCCTCGATCCAGCTTCCGAGCGGCATGATTCCGTGGTTTCCCGGTGGTCACGCCGACCCCTGGAACCATGTCGAGGCAGCCATGGCGCTGGTACTCGCGGGGCGCCGGCATGAGGCAGAACGAGCCCTCGCCTGGCTGCAGGCCTCTCAACATCTCGACGGCTCCTGGTGCATGTACTACCTGGCCGAGGGGGTCGAAGAGCCTCGTCGGGACCCAAACGTCTGCGCCTATGTCGCCACCGGCACCTGGTGGCACTACCTCATCACGGGCGACACGCGCCTGGTCGAGGAGATGTGGCCGGTCATCGAGCGCGCCATTGGGTTCGTCCTGCGACTCCAGCAGGTGGGGGGCGAGGTGCTGTGGTCGATGGGACCCGACGGGACGCCCGGCCGGTTCGCGCTCCTGACCGGGTCCTCCTCGATCCATCACAGCCTCCGCTGCGCGCTGGCCGTCGCCCAGTCGCTCGGGCACGAACGACCGGAGTGGGAGCTGGCCGCCGGCAGGTTGGCCCACGCGGTCGCTCACCGGGAGGATGCCTTCGAGCCCAAGGATCGCTGGGCCATGGACTGGTACTACCCGGTGCTGTGCGGGGCGGTGTCGGGGCCCGCCGGGCGGGCCCGTCTGATCGAGGGCTGGGACCGGTTCGTGATCGACGGTGTCGGGGTGCGCTGCGTCTCGGACCGTCCCTGGGTCACGGCGGCCGAGACGGCGGAATGCGTCATGGCCCTCGACGCCGCCGGCCTGAGGGATCACGCCGAGCGACTCCTATCGTGGACCGGCCATTTCCGCGACACCGACGGTGGCTACTGGACGGGTTGCGTCCACCCGGAGTGCGTCCGTTTTCCCGGCGGCGAGCGCAGCACCTATACCGCTGCGGCGGTGATCCTCGCTGACCACGTGCTCTTCGGGGACGGACCGACCGCCGGCTTGTTCCGGGGGGAGTCGCTCCCGGAGGTCCTCCAGCTACCGGAGATGGAAGAGCCCGTCGCCGAGGCGTAGAACCCGTTCTCGACGACCATCCGGCCTATCCGGCGAGGGCCTCTCCATCTTGCAGACGCGCCTGTAGGTCTCGAGCAGCCCGGCGGCCGGATGCGATGCACGCCGGGATGCCCGAGCCCCGGTAACTGGCACCGGCCAGCGTCACGCGCGGAAGCGCCTGTTGTAACGCGGCTTCGATCGTCGCGACTCGTTTCAGGTGGTCGACGGTGTATTGGGGAAATGACCCGGGCCAGCGACGGACTCGCCACGCGGTGGGCGATGCCGTCGCGCCCAACGCCTCTGCGATCTCGC
>JBPYFF010000347.1:0-2311 GCA_051984455.1 Acidimicrobiales bacterium
CTTCCGCCCTGATCCTGCCGACCGCTCCGTAGCACTGCTGGCGGGTCGGTTCGCCACCGGGGCGCGCCCGAGCGGCGCCCCGGTGACCGGGTCTTGAAGCATGCCGAGCATCCGCCACAGATGCTCCTCGGTCACCTCCGACCCGGCCGCGACGCCCCGGCCGCCGTCCAGCCCGGCCAGACCTTTGCCGAGGAACCGGCCGGGCGGGGTGCCTTCTGCCGTGTAGTACGCGGTTAGCGGATCGGTCGTCCGTCCCGCTTGGTCGGCGCGGGCGACCGAGGACATGAGGTACCGGAATCCGGCCCCCAAGGTCATCCGCCTGATCGACATCGTCACGCCAGGACCACGACCGGCGGGGGTCACGATCCGCGCCAGGCCCGGCCGGACGGCCACTTTGGTGCCAGACGTGTAGCGCAAATGGGTGGACTGGAGGGGCGGGCGGTCACGGTGGGTGCGACCGGGATCGGCGGGTGGCCGGCGGGGTTCAGCGGTAGCGGCTTGGGTGGTAGGGGCTGGCAGGTGGCCAGTGTGGGTGTCGCGAGCTGTAGTGCGCGGCGGTTTGTGGGCATGTGAGGTCTGGCGCGGGCCACGGTCGGTGGCACGACAGCGCTGTCTCGAACTGGTGTTCGATAATGGCGGGATGGTAGGTGGCTTGGGCAAGGCGCGCGGGGTCCCGTTGCGCGACCGCCCGACGGTGATGGGTGACCTGCCCGTCGACCGCCCACCACGGCGGCACTGCTGGGTCACCGGCCCGGCCGAGGCTCCAGGCCCGCACCCCGGGCTGGTTATCACCTGGGAACGCCGCGGTGACGCTTGGTGGGCCTACGTGATCTGGACTGTCGTCTCAGACCAAAGCGTCGTCCAGCAGTGGCTTCCAGCAGAGCTGATCCGGCCCGCGTAGACCCAACCGGCCCTGGTCGAGCGCGGCTCGGGCAAGAGCGTCATCTCCGCAGAAGCCGCTGGAGCGGTCAGGAAAGCCCAGTAGCCTCGGCATGAGCGGCCCGCCCTGTCCCCCTGTCTGGGCGAGCCCACCCGTCGGGTCTAGACCGAGTCGGTTCGATAGTTACCCCGGGACCCAGTCATCCCCGAAGGCGCCATCCGGCGACAACGAGGACCGACCCAGGAGCTCCCATGACCGAGACGAACGACGCACCAGTCACGGCCCCGCTGACCCGCAGCGCCCGCACCCCACATCCGGTTCGCGACGACGCCCGAGCTCGACTCCGCGACGCGCAGAAGGCCGAGGCTGACGCGTTGCGGGAGGTGACCGCCGCTGAGAAGGTGCGTGACCGCGCACGTCGGGCCCTGGCCCGGGCTGAGCAGAGCTTGGCCACTGCGCAGGCCGGGCTCGTGAAGGTCTCGGGAGCCGACCGTGCCGCTCTGCTGATCGACGAGCCTGTCGGGGTACTGCGCACTCGCTTGCGCCAGGCCGGTGCCGGCGGCTTCTCGGCCGAGTGAGCAACGCGGCCACGCGGTCGCGACCTCTTCGGACTCCCCTGATGCTGCCCGTTACTCGGTCCGCTCGTAGGGTGGTGGCTGCGTCCTGGACGCAGCCACATTGCCGAAGAAGGGAGCCGGACCGGATGAGTCAGCCTCCGGAAGCTGGCGCCTGGCAAGTACTGGGCGAGCGAGCAATCTACGAGAGCGAGTGGGTGACCGTCGGCAAGGCCGACGTGATCCTGCCGTCAGGTCAGCGGTTCGAACACCACACGGTGACCATGCCTGAGGCCGCGATGGCTGTGGTCATCGACGACACCGGCCAGAACGTCCTCCTGTCGTGGCGTCACCGGTTCGTCCCGGACGTCTGGAACTACGAGTTGCCCGGCGGTCTGGTCGATCTCGGTGAAACGCCCGAGCAGACGGTGGCGCGCGAGATCCTCGAGGAGACGGGCTACCGCGCGCGTTCGCTGCGACCGGCGGTCGAGTTCGAGCCGATGGTCGGCATGCTGCGGTCTCGGCATCACGTCTTCGTTGCCGAGGGCGCGGAGCTCGTCGGTGAGCCGGTCGAGGTTGATGAGGGCACTTTTGACTGGGTGCCCCTCGCCGATATCCCAAAACTGATCGAGTCAGGCAAGGTGATCAACTCTGGGACGCTAGTCGGGTTGCTTCACTTCCTCGCCTTTGCCTCGCGCGAGAATCTCACGTAGTCGTTTGAGCTGCCGCCGCGATCCGTAGCGGTTGGCCATGCGCAACGCCAGCTCGGCCTCGGCCGTCGCTGCCGACAGATCGCCAGAATTCAGATGGGCGGTGGCCAGGTCCGTGTGTAGCGATGTGGCTGCGCGGACCGAGTCGCCCTCGGCGGCAAGGGCGG
>JBPYFF010000348.1:0-3034 GCA_051984455.1 Acidimicrobiales bacterium
GGCCCCGACGTAGACGAGGGCGTCACTCCCGGGCAACCAGTCGAAGACCCCTCCGCCGTAGGCGGCGACGGGGAGGGAAGCGGGGGACGACGTGATCACCAGCTCGGGCCCGCCCCCTGCCGGCACGACGACAATTGAGCCCCGGCCCTCGGCCGTCACGGAGAAGGCGACACTGGCACCGTCGGGGGACAGTCGAGGCTCGGCCACGACGCGGCCCCGGGCGCACATGGCGGCCGTGATCCGGGGGGAAGTCACCGCCGCATCATGGTCGAATCAAGCGGGAAAATCACCTCCTCCCTTCTGAATCGCGCCGGGCGGAGACATCGGGGCTGGTGGCGACTTCGGCCGGTATGGAACCCGGAAGAAGTACCGCACTCCCGGTGCGGCGGAAACATCGGGCGTCATGACCACCGTCAGGGGCACGGTCGGATCGGCCGTGTCGAACGAAAGAGTGACGTCGTCGTTGTCAGCCTGGTTGGGGTCATAAGGCGGACGGTAACGGCGGTGCCCGCCACGTCGTAACCGTACGCCAGCACCTGGTGGTTCTTGCCGATGTCGGCCGGGTTGGCCGACGCAAGCTTGACCAGTCCCAGCGGACAGGGCCAGCCTCGATCGAGCTCGGCCCGCACTGCCGGCCACTGCCGGACCACCATGTGCCATGCCCGGCCATGAACCGTCATCGGACCGCGACGCTGATCGCCGTCGGGATACCACGGCTGCATGAAGCGGAGGTACACCAGCGGCCCGGCTGGCAGGTCCCAGCTGTCGATCAACCGCCGGAGGAGATAGCGAAACAGCGGCGTGCGGGACGCCGGCGGGTCGCGGTCCTCTGGCGGCTCCTTCCCCGCCGCCCAGTAATCAAGCGCGGCAAACACCATGCCGCCACAAAGCCCGTTGGCGGCATTCCCGATCCGCAGGGTGGCCACCCCGAGGTCGATCTCGACGACGGGACCGTCGGGAAAGACGTTGTCGAAGTGAAGACCGTTCTCGCTGGGAAGAAAGCCGGCCACTCGCTAATCGCTAAGAGGACCTGACCCGGCTGGGCAAAATCGGGGCGTCCCGTCCTGTTCCACTACCCGAACGGGTGCCGCTGCCGCCGGTAGTCGACTTCTTCTCTTCGTGATAGTCCTCCTCGACGTTGACCGACCAGACGTCGTGACTTCCTCCCAGCATGTTCTCGACCGAGAGCATGGCGGTGTACATCGAGTGGTCCTGATTGTTGTACTTGTGCATCCCGTTGCGACCGACCGGATACACATTGGCGGCATTGACGTCGAGCCATCCGCGCAGGATGTCGACGTTGACCTTGTACTCGGCGTCGTAGTACGGGTAGGCCTTGGGCATCCGCACCACGTAGCCAGCCTCGACCTTGCTCGGGTCGACCAGGCCCAGTGCGGCGAGCTCCCGTTTACCTTGTTCGACCAGCGCCTCATCCGGCGTGGTCCAGGTGTCGTCCCCTTCGAACACGAAGTACTCCAGGCCGAGACAGGTCCGACCCTCTTTCACCAGATACGGTGACCAGGACCCGAAGTTCTGGATCCGTCCGAGCTTGACATCGGGCGAGTGGACATAGATCCAATTGTCGGGAAAGCCCGCTGCTTCGGGAACAACCAGAGCAACAGTCAGAAAGTCCCGATAGTGCAGGGCGGCGGCGGCATTGGCCACGTCCTCAGGCACTGGCGGTTCCATGGCTTGCAGCAGTGCGGTTATTGGCATCGACGAAATGACGGCGCTGCAGTCATACTCCGTCTCCGAGCCGTCCTCGGTGACCGCGACCACCGCAACCGCTTTGCCGTCGCAGTGGCG
Organism: Acidimicrobiales bacterium; assembly: GCA_051984455.1. Taxonomy (GTDB): domain Bacteria; phylum Actinomycetota; class Acidimicrobiia; order Acidimicrobiales; family Palsa-688; genus JBPYFF01. Next base: position 1,807 of record JBPYFF010000348.1, read on the forward strand.
GATGTGGGTGACGCGAGTGTTCATGATGACCTTGGTGCCAGCCGCCTCGACCTTGTCGCGGCACCGCTCCCACATCATGCCGGGGCCGTACTTGGGGTACTGAAACTCCTCGATCAAGGAGGTGACGTCCTTCTGATTGCGCTTCGGGAGAAGGGCGTTGACGATTGCCTTGAAGAGCGAGAGGTTTTTCACCCGCTGAGCCGCCCAGTCCGCCGGCATCTCACTTACCGGCACACCCCAGACCTTCTCGGTGTAGGTCTTGAAGAAGTGACGGTAGAGCCGCCACCCGAACCGGGCGACAAGCCAGCCCTCATAGTTATTTTGATCTTTGGGTGGCCGAATGCGAGCCCACCCGTACGAGAGCACGCACCGCATCGCCTCGATCGCGCCCAGGTTCCTCAGCGCGTTCATGCCCCGTAGCGGATAGTCGTAGAACTTGCCCTTGTAGTAGATGCGGCTCATGCGGGGCCGCATCAAGAAGTCCTCGTCAGGCAAGATCTCGTGCCACAAATCCTCGACCGGTTGCACTTTGGTGAAGAATCGGTGGCCTCCTATGTCAAACCGCCAGCCGTCTCGCTGCGCAGTCCGGCTGATTCCTCCGACGACGGCATCGGCCTCCAGCACGGTCGCCGTCTTGCCCGCCTTGGCCAGCTGGTACGCCGCCGTCAGCCCGGCCGGCCCCCCGCCGATGATGACGACGTTGTCAGCGGCGTCAGGGTGGGCCTGCTCTGAGAGTGCCAAGCTCTGCTCCTTGGTCAGGGTGGGTGGGCGTGCGAGGTCCTGGTTCATCCAGGAAAGCGGACGACGCCAGCGTGCTCGTAGTAGGTCGAGCCGTCGTTGGTTACCAGCATTTGTCCATTTGGACGCTGGGACTCAAACAGGCTGGCCAGTGTCTGGCACTGCCGGCCAAAGCCCGCGTAACCGGACCGGTACACGAGCCAGATGGCGTGACCGGCGCCCGCCCGGGCCACCATGTCCTGTCCAAACTGCACGGCATCGGTGGCGCCGATGACTTTTCGGTAGTCAACCCAATCGATCCGCTCAGGGCTCGCCGCCCGCGGGAAGGTGGCCTGGTCAACAGGAGCGTGCAGGAGCCGGTTCACCGCCGGCCCGAGCTGGTCGGGGCAGTACACCACCAGGTCTCCCGGGTTGGCCCCCTTGTTGATGGCGTTGGCGATGACGCCTGCCTCCGTGCGCTGGGTGGCGTTGGTACCGACGCTGACGATCA
>JBPYFF010000349.1:0-2026 GCA_051984455.1 Acidimicrobiales bacterium
AACCGTCAATGCTATCGGCGGGATCAAGATGAACTTCCCCACGCCACTGAGAGATACCTTCTCGGCGCTGCGGATCAACCAGACCGGCTGCCAGGAGCTCAACGGCGCGACCACTCTTGCAGTCGTCCGGGCCCGGCACCTCCAGTATGAGGTCAATGGGCGCTGGTTGGATGACCCGCAGTCCGATCTGGCACGTATCCGTCGCGATCACACCTTCCTCCGGATCTTCGTGAGCACCGCCAAGAGCCAGGTCACCAACCCCTTTCGCCTCAACGCGCTGGTCGGCGGCCTGCTCAACCAGGTGACCGTCGACACCGGTCTGAACGTCGGCACCTTGCTGTCGCTCTTCCGCCATTACAAGCATCTCAACCCCTACACCGTCCCAGAGACGACCCTGCCGATCACGGTCGTCGCCGGCTACTACGACGGCGGAGTGAACTATGGCGACGTTGACATGCCGGTCGAACCCCTCGACCACGAGGTGATTGATGCCTGGGCGCCCCAGCCGCCGGCCTCGGAGCCATCAGGGACAACCGTCCAGCTCGTCAACATCTCCGGCACGGCCGGCAAGGCGGCCACCCTCGCCAGCCAGCTGGCCGGGCTCGGCTACACCATCAGCGGCGCGAGCACCGGAGTCGTCTCGGCCATCACCAGCGAGTCCGTCATCCGCTACCACCCCGGGTCCGTTGGCCAGGCACTCGGCCTGCGGCAGCGACTCAGCGGGGCGGTGACCATGTATCCCGATCCGACCATTCCTGACGGCCGCCTCACGCTTGACATCGGGTCGGCGGTGGCGGTGTCAGCCCCGCCCACCGCAGCGCCCCAGCCGAGCCCGGCTGCCTCGGCCCCGAGCGCGTCCGCGCCCGCGCCGACCACCACGACCATCCCGACGGCTGGCGGCCAACCGCCCAGCTCGTCTGTCGACCAGGCCCAGCCCTTCGACCCGACTGCTTGCCCTTGACGCTGCCCACAGGCAGCCCGAGCACTAACGATCGACGATCCGGGAGGGAATGTCGGCGTTCTCGTCGAGGTGGTAGCTGGCACAGACGCGGTGGTAGCCGTCCGCGATCTGGAGCGGCTCGCCCCTGACCAGGAGCACGGGAGACAGCTTCTTCCCCTCGGCGACCTTGCTGAGGTCGGACGCGACGTGCTTGTTGTCCTCGGGCAGCAACGGCAGGTGGCTCGCCCGCAGGATGTCCTTGGCTTTGTAGTGGACCAGCTTGTCGGCCTTTTGCAACGCCTTCACCAGCTTGGCCGCCTCGCCCGGATCCAACAGGAGCGACAGGTACGACTCTGCCGCCGGGAAGTCCTGCGCCTCCGGCTCGTTCTTCCAGTGCTCGGTGCTCATTGGCTACTCCCCGGGTTGACGGCGGCGGCGAGCTCCCCTGCCCGGGCCGGGTCAACCCCGGCCCGGCCGGCCAGATAGCACGCGATGGGAGCCGCGATTCGCTCGGATTGATGAGCTGCGACGGCTGCAAGAGCGAGGAGCTGCTCGATCGTCTGATCATCAAGGGGCCCGACCTCAAGGCGGGCCGCGAAGGCGTCGATCCACGCCCGTCCGGTCACCCCGCCAGCTCCTTCACCGTCGAGATCAGCTGGCTCGCGGTCTCCCCGGCGGTGGGCACAGGAGTCACCTGCAGATGGGTGACCCCGGCTTCCCGGAAGGCCGCCACCCGTTCTGCCACATAAGCACGCGAGCCGCACAGGGAGGAGCCTTCGAGCAACTCGGCCGGTACCCGCGCCGCCGCCTCATCCTTCTTACCGGACAGGTACAGGTCCTGGATCTCGCTTGCCTCCCGCTCGTAGCCGTAGCGGCGAGCCAGGTCGTTGTAGAAGTTGCGCCCTTTCGCTCCCATGCCACCGATGTAGAGCGCCATCATCGGCCGGGCCAGTTCTCGCACCCTGCTGGCCTCGGCCCCGTCGCCGATCGCGAGCAGGCCTCCCGCCGCGATCTGCAGTGGCCCGAGCGATGGGTCCCGTTTCGCCGTTCCCGCATCGAGGGCTCCGCCCCATACCTCCTTGACCT
>JBPYFF010000350.1:0-2009 GCA_051984455.1 Acidimicrobiales bacterium
CCGGAAGTGCACGGCCTGCTCGCGTTGTGCGAGCTGACGGCCGCGCGCTTCCCGGCCCGGACCGGCCCGGACGGCTCGCCGATCCTGCTCCAGGACCAGGACCGGCGACGGTGGGACATCTCGGCGATCCGCCGTGGGCTGGCCGCGCTGGCCAAGGCATCGACTCGCAGCCTCGGCCCCTACGGCCTGCAAGCCGCGATCGCCGCCACCCACGCGTCGTCGCCCTCGGTCGAGGCAACCGACTGGGACCGGATCGTGGTGCTTTATGAGGCACTCGGCCGGGTCGCGCCCTCGCCGGTGGTCGAACTCAACCGGGCCGTCGCCGTTGCCATGGCCTCGGGCCCGGCGCAAGCCCTGGCCATCGTGGACGAGCTGATCGCCGCAGAAAAGCTACCCGGCTCTCACCTGGTCCCGACCGTACGCGGTGAGCTGCTGGCCCGGCTCGGACGGCGACCGGAAGCACGCGCCGAGCTGGAGTTGGCGGCCCGATTGTGCGCCAACCAGCGCGAACGCTCAGTACTGCTGCGCAAGGCGGCCACACTGAGCTGACATCTCCAGCTCGGCCGGCCGGGATTCAAACGCGGCCCGAATGCCGCCGATCCCATCGGCGCGTAGACCTCGTCCGAGACCGACCGTGGCCTACGTGCTTCCTCAGGCCAAGGTGGCGGCAACGGTTCGATCAGATCCCCTAGGCCGTCGACCACCCACGCCTCACTCGTGCTCCACCAAGCGAGGCCGATTCTCACATCATGGCGCGGATCAGCATTGCGAGCTAGTGCCGCAGCAGGCAACGTTCGCCTTGTGGTGATGTGACGCGCCGTTCGGATGCTGGCCTGGGCGGCGCGGTGTCGCCACGCTGTGCGGGTGGCAGAACGAGTACGCGTCCGTGAGATCGATGACGATGAGGGGCAGCGTCTGTTGCGGATCGTCCGCAGGGGCACCGGTTCGGTGGTGACCTGGCGGCGGGCCCAGATGGTGTTGCTGTCCGCGCAGGGCATGGGGGTGGTGAAGATCGCCGAGGTGACGTTCACCAGCGCCGACCGGGTCCGCGATGTGATCCACAACTTCAACGCCGACGGCTTCGATTCGCTCTACCCCAAGTACTCCGGCGGGCGGCCGAAGAAGTTCACCTTGGCCGAGCGCCGTGAGATCAAGAAGATCGCCAAGTCCAAGCCGGCCGAGCACGGCCTGCCGTTTTCGACCTGGAGCCTGACCAAACTGGCGGACTTCCTGGTCGCCGAGGGGGTGGTCGACGACATCAGCCACGAGGGCCTGCGCATCCTGCTCCGCGAGGAAGGCGTCTGCTTTCAACGCATAAAGACCTGGAAGACCTCCCGCGATCCCGACTATGCCACCAAGAAGGCCCGCGTCGAGCACCTGTACGCGATCGCCGACGGCGAGGTCGTCCCCGAGGACGGCGAGCCTGAAGTGGTGTTCTGCCTGGATGAGTTCGGGCCCTTGAATCTTCAGCCCCACCCCGGCCGGCAGTGGGCCGAACGCGGCGGCAAGCACAAGGACCCCGACCGCGAACCCCGACCGCGGCGGCGGGCGACCTACACCCGCCCGCACGGGGTCCGCCACCTGTTCGCCGCCTACGACCTGGGCAAAGATCAGCTCTACGGCCACATCAAACCAAGAAAGCACCGCACCAGGTTCCTGGAATTCTGCCGCTACCTGCGCAGCCTCTACCCGCCGAAGATCCGCATCGCGATCGTGCTCGATAACTTCTCCCCGCACCTGACCACGAAGAAGGACACCCGGGTCGGTGACTGGGCCACGGCCAACAACGTCGAGTTCGCCTACACCCCGACCAACAGCTCCTGGCTCAACCGCATCGAAGCCCAGTTCACCGCCCTGCGCTACTTCGCCCTCGACGGCACCGACCACGCCACCCACAAAGAGCAGGGCAGCATGATCCGCCGCTACATCATCTGGCGGAACAAACACGCCACCGACGAACGACTACGCCAGATCATCGACAGAGCGAACGTTGCCTGATGCGGCACTAG
>JBPYFF010000351.1:0-6360 GCA_051984455.1 Acidimicrobiales bacterium
AACGGGGGCTGCGCATCGGCGAGGCGGCCCGGCTGGCGAGCGTCTCGCCCCGCACCCTGCGCTACTACCAGGAGCTGGCGCTCCTTCAACCCTCGAGCCGCACGCCGGGCGGGGCCCGGCGCTACGACAAGACCGACATCGAGCGTCTCTGCCGTATCCGGGAGCTCCAGGAGCTGATGGGTTTCAACCTGGAGGAGATCGCGGTCGTCATCCAGGCGGAGGACCGCCTGGCCGGCCTGCGGGCCGAGTGGCAAGCGGGCCAGCCGGTAGAACGGCGAGAGGAGATTCTGAACGAGGCTCGTGACCTGAACCGGCGGCTCCAGGCTCAGGTCCGGGCCAAGCTCGAGAGGCTGGGCACTTTCCTGGCCGACCTCGAGGCCCGGACAGCCCAATACGACGAGACCGAGGCGGACCTGAAATCAGAGGCCGCAAGCGCCATTGATCAGGCTCATCAGGATGTGCCCACGGCGTGACTTTTGCCACTCGCTGGGCGCGATCACACCGGTCGTGGTAGCTGAGACGGCATGACCGATATCGCCGAGCCCGTCGTCTTCAACCCCTTCGACCCGACCTGGCGGGCCGACCCCTATCCGTTCTACCGACGGCTTCGGGCGGAAGCGCCGGTCGGCCAGATCCCGGGCATCGGTATCTGGTACTTCACCCGGTACGCCGATTGTGAGGCGATCCTCCGGGATACCCGGTGGAGCAGCGACGAGCGGAACTCGACCATCTATCAGCAGGTGATGGCCAACCGCACCGAAGCGGTCCCGCCGCCGCTGGAGCGACTTCGGCCGTTCCTCTTCCTGGACCCGCCCGATCACACCCGGCTCCGGGGGCTGGTGTCGACCGCCTTCACCCCCCGGGTCATCGAACGACTGCGCCCTCGCATCGAGGAGCTGGTGTTCGAGCTCCTCGAGGACGCCGCGGCCCGCGGTCGCCTGGACGTGGTCGCCGACCTGGCCTATCCGCTGCCTGTGGTGATCATCAGCGAGCTGCTGGGGGTGCCGCCTGAGGACCAGTCCCGGTTCCGGGGTTGGTCGAAGGTGATGGCGGCCGCCCTCGACCCGGAGCTCCTCGTCCCACCCGACGTCCTGGAACGGCGGGCGACGGTCGTGACGGAGTTCAGCGAGTACTTCCAGGGCCTTATCGCCGACCGACGGCGGCGACCCGCCAACGATCTGCTTTCCGCCCTGGTCGCAGTCGAGGATCAGGGTGACCGCCTCTCGGAGGACGAGCTACTCGCCACCCTGATCCTGCTCCTGGTCGCCGGACACGAGACGACCGTCAACCTGATCGGAAACGGTGTCCTCGCTCTGCTCCGGTATCCCGACCAGCTGGCCCGGTTGAGAAGCGACCCCGGCCTGATCAAGAACGCGGTCGAGGAGGTGCTCCGTTGGGATCCCGCCGTGCAGCTCGACGGCCGGACGGCCCTCACCGACATCGCCGTCGGTGACACGACGGTGCCGGCCGGTGACGAGGCCATCCTGCTCATCGCCGCGGCCAACCGGGACGAGGCTCACCTCGCCGACGGAGAAAGGTTCGACATCACCCGGCCGGACATCCGCCACCTGTCCTTTGCCATGGGCGCGCATTACTGCCTGGGAGCGCCGCTGGCCAGGGCGGAGGGCCAGGCCGCCATCGCCGGCGTGGTCCGGCAGTTCCCCGACATTCGGCTGCCGGCCGACACCAGTGGCCTCCGGTATCGCGACACGCTGGTCCTGCGAGGGCTGGAAGCGCTTCCCGTGGAGATCTAGGGAGAAACGGGTGGCCCGGGTGGGCGAGAGCCGTCAGTCGTAGTAGCCCGAGTGGATGTAGACGCACTGAACCCCCTCGGCCCGGAACATCTCAAGGTTGCGCCGGTCATCCTCGAAGGCAAGCTCAAGGGCGAAGCCGTAGGTGCGGAGTTCGCCGACCGACCACCGCTTGAACTCGCGGGCGGACGAGTAGTCGCCAAAGTCTCGCATCATCAAGAGGTCCCAGCGGAGGTGGTAACGCTCGAGCCAGGCCACTGTTTGGGGCTGCACCCGCAAGGGCCGGGCCGTTAGCAGGATGATGGCCAGTGAAGGGTCGAGCAGCTGCAGCAGCCGGCCGACCTCGTCGATGAGCGGGTCGTCCCCGCACGCCTCGAAGAAGGCATCCCAATCGCGACGGCCGCCTTCCAGGAAGTGCTGCCGGCTGGCCGCATCGGACAGCACACCATCCAGATCAAAGACAACAGCCGGGCCCGGCTCGACGGCACCGGCCCGCCACCTCCAGTTGTCAGGATCGCGCGTGAGCCGGCTGGCCGAGGGCAGTCCTACTCCTCGCTCGGGCTTGCCGTTGCCCGCCGCTTGATCTCGTCGACGACAGACGCGTCGGCCAGGGTGGTGGTGTCGCCAAGGTCCCGGCCGTCGGCCACGTCCCGGAGAAGCCGGCGCATGATCTTGCCGCTTCTCGTCTTGGGAAGCTCGTCGGTGAAGACGATTGTCTTGGGCCGGCCGAACCGGCCGATCTTGCCGGCGACATGCTCCCGGAGGGCCTCGCCGTGCTCGGAATCCGGGTCGACGTTCGCTTTCACCGTCACAAAGGCGATGATCGCCTGGCCCGTCGTGGTGTCGATGGCACCGACCACGGCAGCCTCGGCAACGGTCGGATGGTCAACCAGAGCAGATTCCACCTCGGTCGTCGAGATCCGGTGGCCCGACACATTCATCACGTCGTCGACCCGGCCCAGGAACCAGAAATACCCTTCGTCGTCCAGCTTGGCTCCGTCTCCGGCGAAGTAGCGTCCGGGGAACCGGTTCCAGTACGTCTCCCGGTAGCGCTCGGGGTCGCCATAGATCCCCCGCAACATGGCCGGCCACGGCTGGGTCAGGGTCAGGTAACCACCGCCGACGGCCACCGGCTGGCCGCGGTCATCGACCACCTCGGCATTGACGCCAGGCAGCGGGAAGGTCGCGGACCCCGGCTTCAGCGTCGTCAGCCCCGGAAGGGGCGAGATCATGATCGACCCCGTCTCGGTCTGCCACCACGTATCGACGACGGGGCAGCGCCCACCGCCGATGTGCTGCCAGTACCACACCCACGCTTCGGGATTGATGGGCTCGCCCACGGTTCCGAGCACCCTGAGTGAGCGCATGTCGTGGGCCTCGGGATACTGAGTACCCCACTTCATGAATGTGCGGATGGCGGTGGGTGCGCAGTAGAGAATGGTGACGCCGTAGCGCTCGATGATCGACCACCAGCGATCCTTGTCGGGATGGTCGGGGGTTCCCTCATACATGACACCGGTGGCGCCGTTTGCCAGAGGCCCGTAGACGATGTAGCTGTGGCCGGTGACCCACCCGATGTCGGCCGCGCACCAGTAGATGTCGCGCTCCGGGTGCAGGTCGAAGACGTACCGGTGCGTGAAGGCGACCTGGGTCAGGTAGCCGCCGGTCGTGTGCATGATGCCCTTTGGCTTGGCCGTCGTCCCGCTGGTGTAGAGAAGGTAGAGGAGGTCCTCGGAGTCCATCGGCTCCGGCGGGCACGTCGGGTCGGCGCTCTCCATGACCTCGTGCCACCAGTGGTCCCGACCCCCGGTCATCGAGATGTCGGATTCGGTCCGGCGAACGACAACCACGTCAGTGATCGACGGGCAGTCGGCCACCGCCACGTCAGCGGCCGGCTTCAGCAGGGTCTGGTTGCCTCGCCGCCAGCCGCCGTCGGCGGTGATGAGCACCTTGGCCTCGCCGTCCTGAATGCGGTCGCGAAGGGCGTCGGCGGAGAACCCGCCGAAGACGACCGAATGGGGGGCACCGATGCGGCTGCAGGCCAGCATGGCGACGGGCAGCTCCGGAATCATCGGGAGGTAGATGGCGACCCGGTCGCCTTTGTGCACGCCGAGCGTCTTGAGCACATTGGCCAACCTCTGAACTTCGTCGAGGAGCTGGGCATAGGTGAGGGTGCGGCGATCACCGGGCTCACCCTCCCAGTAGTAGGCGACCCGGTCCCCGAGACCAGCCCCCACGTGCCGGTCAAGACAGTTGTAGGAAACGTTGAGTTTGCCGCCCTCGAACCATCTGGCAAAGGGAAGTTCCCAGGTCAGTGTGCGTTGGGGCGGTTCAAACCAGTCCAGCAGACTGGTCGCCTGTTTGGCCCAGAACCCCTCCAGATCGGATTCGGCCTCCCGGGAGAGGCTGTCATCGGTGATCAGCGCTTCCTTGACGAAGGATTCGGGCGGGGGGAAGGTGCGGTCCTCGAGGTAGAACGCCTCAATCGCCGGTCCCTGACCGGCTGGCTGTGCTTGGTCGGCGGTCATGGATCGAGCCTATGCCAGTCACCCGGAAGTCGATCCGACCTCCCATTCGAGGACCTGGAACGAGCCGAGCCCATCCGGGTCGGTCAGGGCCCTGGCCTCATCAACGCGGCTGCGAGCCCGGACGGCTTCGAGGTCCCCTACTGCCGCCCGCTCGTACCAAGCGGTGCGCGCTTGGTCCGCCAGCTCATCCAGGCCGTGGGCAGACAGCCACGCCGCCTGCGTCGACGTGGTGGTCGGGGCCTGAACGGAGGCCAGCTGATCGATCGCGACCACGGCGGTGATGTCCTGGCTACCAGGGCGCTCGAACGGCGCCAGCCCGGGCGCGTGCTGACGAAAGGTGCGCAACCAGGTCGTCCAGGGCGAGCGAGCAAGGGCAGCGGTGGTGTCGGCATAGTCGATCACCACGACCCGGCCGGCGTCGAGCAGACCTCGCGCCTGCCGGAGCCAGTCATGGGCCTCTCGCTGCAGGGGAATGCGACCGCCGGAGAAGGGCATCGGGCCCACGAATCGCTCACCCTCTGCGGCCTCTTCCGGGGCTGCGGGCACGATCAACTCCACGAGCTCGTCACCATGGTCACCCGCCGCGCCGACGCGGACCTCGTGCCAGCCGCTCTCTCGCCACTCGAGCACGTCGAAAGGAAGATTGTCCAGCAGTTCGTTGGCGAACACGACACCACGGAACTCAAGTGCAGGAAGCTCGGCCAGCGCCGTCACCATCGGGCCCCGTCCCGGCAGGTGCTGGGGCGTCTCGTCTTCGCCCGCGACGGAAGCCGCGGCTGGCCCGAGCACGAATGCCGGCAGCTCGAGTGGCAACCGACCCGTTTGTTCGTTTCTCAGCCGGGCCGAGCGTTCGACGAGGACATAGCGAAGCGCCGGGCTGCACGCGGGCCGGGCGGCCAGGACGTCGCGTGCCAGCGTTCCCGTCCCCGCTCCCGCCTCGACGACGACATAGGGATCGGGGCGACCCAGCTGGTCCCACCAGCCATCCAGGGCTCGGGCCCAGACCGCGGCAAACAGGGGCCCCAGTTCCGGGCTGGTGACAAAATCCCGGCGGCGGCCGGCCGCTCCCCCCTTCTGGTAGAACCCGTCTTCGGGGTCATAGAGCGCGGCATCCATGTAGGACGACCAGGCGAGGGATCCGAACCGTCGTGCTCGAGCGGCGATCCTTGCCCCGAGACTGCTCACCTCCCCGGGGGGTGACTCCGCCGCAGGGGACCCGGCCAGCGTGGTCGTGTCATCCGGCCAGCTTGGCCAGGTCGCCCAGTCGGGCGAACGCCTGAGGGTAAACCCCGATGGCGACCACGACGATCACGCAGATACCGATGGATGCGGCCAGGGCGGTCGGCACCCGGATGCGGGTCAGGTCGTTGTTGGGAACGGGGCTGATCCACATGACCCGGGTCACGTTGGCGTAATAGAAGAGCGCGATAACGGTGTTGACGGCCACGATGACGCCGAGGACGATGGCAGCGGGAGTCCCCGCGTCCAGCACCGAACGGATCACGTAGAACTTGGCGAACCAACCGCCAAGGGGCGGAATGCCGGCGAGGGACATCAAGAAGGCGGTCATCATGACCGTGAGCCCGGGTGCGTAGGTGTAGAGCCCGCCGAATGAGGAGATCTCGCCCGACCTGGTCTTGCGAGCGACCGCGATGACCACGGCAAACGCACCCAGGTTCATGGCGGCGTACAGCATGAGATACACGATGCTGGCGGTAAGGGCGTCTTTCTGCGTGGTCGGATTGTCTCCGGCCACCGCGATGGGCACGAGGATGTAGCCGGCCTGGGCGATCGAGGAGTACGCCAGCATTCGGACGACGTTCGTCTGACGGAGGGCGACCAGGTTGCCGACCGTCATGGTGACGGCGGCAAGGATCCAGAACAGCGGTGCCCACACGTCGTGCCTGGGAAGGAACGCCACATAGACCAGTTCGAGAATGGCCACGAACCCCGCCGTCTTCGACGCCACCGACAAGAATGCCGTGACGGGTGTGGGAGCACCCTCATAGGTGTCGGGTGCCCAGAAGTGGAACGGCACAGCCGAGATCTTGAAGGCGAACCCGATCACGACGAAGAAGATG
>JBPYFF010000352.1:0-3193 GCA_051984455.1 Acidimicrobiales bacterium
GGGATGCGGGGATCTACCATCATGGACAACAGATGAGCGGCTTCCTCTAGCTGTGACCTGACCCGGCACCCGCCGCTTGCGGACCTCATCGGGTCCGCATTTTGGCGCGCCATCTGGCTCGTGGCCCTCCTTCCCGGCTGTCCCCGGACCGCCGACCGAAGGAGGGCATGCCATGGGACGCCCCGGCCGCCGCCGCCACCGCCGATTCGTCGCGCTGACGAAGAGAATGCGTCAGAGCTATCCCGAGATCGAGGAACCCACCGGGCCCATCGCCGAGGGCCACGTGCTCGTGAACGGCGCGATCGTCACCAACCCCGCTGCGCTGGTACCCACCGACGCATCCATCCGGCTCCAGCCAGGTCACCAGCCTCGGGGGCGAGCCAAGCTGGCCGCCGCCCTCATGACCTTCGACCTACTGACCACCGGACGGGTAGCAGTCGATGTCGGTGCATCCACCGGAGGGTTCACGCTCGCCCTGCTGGACGCGGGGGTTGAGCGTGTCTATGCCGTCGACGCCGGCCACGGACAGCTCCTCGGCCGCTTGCGAGCTGAAATGAGGGTCGTCAACCTCGAGAACACCAACATCGGAGACCTCCGTCCACAAGACGTTCCCGAGCCGGTCCAACTGATCACCGTCGACGTCTCGTATCTCTCCCTCGCCCGCGTCGCCCCCCAGCTGGAGGTCTTGACCATCGCTGAGGATGCCGACCTCGTCGCGCTGGTCAAGCCCATGTACGAACTTGGACTACCGGAGCCACCGGCGGCCGAAACCGCTCGCCAACACGCAGTTGAGTTGGCCGTCGCCGGCCTGGAATCACACGGCTGGTGCCTCCGGGACACCATGCCGAGCCCGGTGACCGGCGCCCATGGGTCAATCGAGTACCTGATCCATTTGCATCGACGGCAACCCGGGCAGAGGTGTGAAGGGTGACGTCCGCAGTCAGATCCGGAACTTTGTCGATACTAGCTTTTCGCCTGTCACCCGGAATCGTGAGGAGGTCGATCGATGACCGACGAACTTGGCGACGTTAGAGAGTCGGTCCGCCGCCGCTACGCGGAACTGGCTGAGGCCGCGACCCGGGGCGGCAGCTGTTGCTTGCCCGGCGAGGAGTCGCGGTTTGGCACCTCACGCTACGAGGACGCCGACCTCTCGGCCGTCCCGGACGCGGCGACGGGCGCCTCGCTCGGCTGTGGCAACCCGACCGCGATCGCCGACTTGCGCGAGGGAGAGGTGGTCCTGGACCTGGGCTCCGGTGGCGGCATTGATGTGATCTTGTCGGCTCGTCGGGTTGGCCCGACCGGCTACGCCTTTGGGCTCGATATGACGGACGAGATGCTCGAGCTCGCCCGGCACAACGCCGAGGACGCCGGGCTCAGCAATGTGGAGTTCCGTAAGGGCCATATCGAGCAGATCCCGCTGCCGGACGGCTCGGTCGATGTCGTGATTTCGAACTGTGTGATCAATTTGTCAACCGACAAGGCAGGGGTGATCGCCGAGACGGCCCGTGTGCTGCGTCCGGGCGGCCGGTTCGCGGTGAGCGACGTCATCGCCGACCCCGACATGGACCAGGCCACTCGCACCGATATTGCCGCGTGGACCGGCTGCATCGCCGGTGCCCTCACCCGAGAGGACTACACCCGGTTGCTCGAAGCCGCCGGGCTCGTGGACGTGGAGATCAGCGAGACCCACCGGGTGCATGCTCATGCCGGTTCCGCCATCATCCGGGCCCGGAAGCCATCGGCCGGTTGATGGCGCCTGCCCTCGGGCGCCGGCTGCTGGCCGGGCTCCTGGGCACTCGCCTCCGTGACCGCCCCGGTCGGCTCCCGCATCGGATGTCGGCGGGTAGGCCCCGCTGGCGGGCGACGCGGATGGCGCGCTCGACCGCGACCCAGCTCATCAGCACCATCCGGGTACTCAGCCGTCGTAGGGACTAAAGACCCTTTCGGTCCGAAGAACCCATGCCAGGGGTTGGCCTATCCTGCTGCCCGAGGGCCCGCGGGTCGAAAGGTGGAGGTTTCGTGGAAGACGGGAAGCCGGTTCAGGAGGGTCTGTTCACCTCCGCCGGGCTGATCGGTGGCGAGTGTGCCGCCTGCCGGCAGCGTCACTTTCCGCGCGCCGAGGTGTGCCCGTGGTGCGGGACTCCCGGTGTCTCGGAGGTCACCCTTTCCGTCGAGGGCCGACTCTGGGCCTGGACGGCCGTCAACACTCCGCCACCGGGGTATGAAGGTGCTGTTCCCTACGGATTCGGTGTGGTGGACCTCGAACAGGACAACCTGCAGGTCGTGACCCGTCTGGTGGAGGCGGATCCCTCCGCGCTGGAGGCAGGCATGACCCTTCGGTTCACCGTCGTTCCCCTCGCCGGCGCGACGACAACCTGGGCGTACGGGCCATCATGACGGGTGTCGAGATCGCGGGTATCGGCGTCCACCCCTTCGGACGTCATGGCGACATGACGCAGACCGACATGGGCGTCACTGCCGTGCGCGACGCGATCCGTGATGCCGGGCTCGTCGGTCGGGCCTTCCAGGCCGCGTTTTGCGGGACGGCCTACGGCGGCGTCGCGTCCGGTCACCGGGTTCTGGGCGCACTCGGCCTGACGGGCGGTCCGATCGTTGACGTCGAGGCAGGGTGCGCGTCGGGTGCGGCCGCGCTGTCGCTCGCCGCAGACGCGATTCGGGCGGGCCAATACGACACGGTCCTGGTCTTCGGCATTGAGAAGATGCCGAAGGGGGTCATCCGCTCCAGCTTCTTTGCACCGTGGCAGGAAAAAGCCGGCCTTACGCCCGCGCCAGCGTATTTTGCCCTTCGGGCCCAGCGGCTGATAGCCGACAGCAGGGTGACCAAACAGCATCTAGCCGATGTCGTGGTCAAGAATCGAGCCAACGGCGTGCACAACCCCGATGCGATGTTCCGGGCTTCGGTGACTGCGCCCGAGGTCCTCGCCTCCCGGGTCGTCTGCGAGCCGCTCCATCTCTGGATGCTGTGCTCACCCAACGAGGGAGCCGCCGCGATCGTCCTGCAGGCCGGCGACGGCGGCGTGCAACTCCGGGCTGCGGTCCTGCGGAGCCATCTTCCCGGGTATGTCCTCAATGAAGGAACGCCGATGTGCGGCTTGTTGGCCGCAGCACCGGAGAGTCCGTCGACTATGGCCGCCAGGGCGGCCTACGAACAGTCGGCGCTTGGGCCGAACGA
>JBPYFF010000353.1:0-3827 GCA_051984455.1 Acidimicrobiales bacterium
GGACGGCACCACAATCCCCATCACGTGCTCGGCCTTCACGACGGCGTCGTACGTGCCTACCGGCCGGATGCCACCGCCATGCGTGTCCTAACGGGAGGAAGCGACGGGCATTCGATGCCCATGCGCCAGCTCCACCCTGCGGGCGTGTTCGAGGCAGAACTTCCGGCAGGAGCCAAGCACTACCGGCTGGAGGCGGACTACGGGATCGGCGGGGCGGTGTCCACGTTCGTCTTTGACGACCCCTACCGGGCCTGGCCGACCGTGGGCGAGCTCGACCTGCACCTGCTGGGCGAGGGGCGTCATCGGGAGCTGTGGCAGGCGCTCGGCGCCCATCCTCGGGTCCACGACGGGATCGAAGGCGCCGCGTTTGCCGTGTGGGCGCCCAACGCTCGGGCCGTGCGGGTCGTCGGTGACTGGAACTTCTGGGACGGGCGGGTTCACCAGATGCGCTCGCTGGGCTCTTCCGGAGTTTGGGAGCTCTTCATCCCGGGGGTGCAGGCTGGCGCTCGCTACAAGTTCGAGTTGATCGCCGCCGGCGGCCAGTTGATCTTGAAGGCCGATCCGCTTGCCTTCCGGACGGAGGTGCCGCCCGGCACAGCCAGTGTGATTGCCTCGCCACCCGCGCACCCCTGGGCGGACGCTTCCTGGATGGCGCGACGCAAGGAGGGCAACCAGCACGTCCGTCCCATGTCCATCTACGAGATGCACCTCGGGTCGTGGCGGCACACCTCCGCGGGTCGCCCGCTCAGCTATCTCGAGCTGGCCGCCCAGCTTCCGGACTATGTCGCCGGTCTCGGCTTCACCCACGTCGAGTTCCTCCCCGTGGCCGAACATCCCTTCGGGGGCTCCTGGGGCTATCAGGTGACGGGCTACTACGCGCCCACCGCCCGCTACGGGTCGCCCGACGACTTTCGCGCCCTGGTCGATGCCCTTCATCAGCGGGGCCTGGCGGTCATCGTCGACTGGGTGCCGGCCCACTTTCCCCGGGACGACTTCGCCCTCGCCCGGTTCGACGGCACCGCCCTCTACGAGCACCAGGACCCACGTATGGGCGCCCACCCCGATTGGGGCACGCTGGTGTTCAACTACGGCCGCAATGAGGTCAAGAACTTCCTCATTGCCAACGGCCTGTACTGGCTGGAGGAGTTTCACATCGACGGGCTGCGGGTCGATGCCGTCGCCTCGATGCTGTACCTCGATTATTCCCGCAAGCCAGGCGAGTGGGTGCCCAACCGCTACGGCGGAAGGGAGAACCTCGAGGCGGTCACTTTCCTGAAGGAGTTCAACGAGACGGTCTACGCCGAGCATCCCGGCGCGATCACCGTGGCCGAGGAGTCGACCGCCTGGCCAGCCGTTTCCCGGCCCACGTACCTGAGCGGCCTCGGGTTCGGATTCAAATGGAACATGGGCTGGATGCACGACACCCTGGAGTACTTCGGCAAAGACCCACTCTTTCGCCGCTATCACCACAACGACCTGACGTTCGGCTTGATCTACGCCTGGCACGAGAACTTCATCCTGCCGCTCTCCCACGACGAGGTCGTCCATTTGAAGGGGTCGATGCTGGCCAAGATGCCAGGCGATCGGTGGCAGCAGCTGGCCAACCTGCGGGCCCTCTACGGCTGGATGTGGGCCCACCCGGGCAAGCAACTGCTGTTCATGGGGGGTGAACTGGCCGAGGAACGGGAATGGTCGCCCGACCGCAGCCTGGACTGGTGGTTGCTCGGCGACCCCGGCCACGCCGGCATCTCCGAACTGCTGCGAGCCTTGAATCGAACCTATCGACAGCGGCCTGCCCTGTGGGAGCAGGACTTCGTGCCCGAGGGATTCCGGTGGATCGATGCCAGCGACACCGACAACAGCGTGTTCTCGTTCCTCCGCTTCGGTGCGTCGGGGTCGACGAGGGTGGCCGGTGGCAGCCCGGCCGGCAGCCTGGCCGGCAGGGGATTGCTCGCCTGTGTCGCCAATCTGACGCCCGTTCCCCACCACGGCTACCGCATCGGTCTGCCGGTCTCCGGTCAGTGGAGCGAAGTCCTCAACACCGATGCGTTCGAGTTCGGCGGCAGCGGCATGGGAAACCAGGGCCGCGTCCGGGCGACGGCTTCGAGGTGGCATGGCCTTCCCGCCTCGGCCGAGCTCACCCTCCCGCCCCTGGCCGTCCTCTGGCTGGCCCCGGATGGGCCCTCTGATTAGGGCTGTTTGCCGTCCTCGGAACCGGCCGTGGGAAGGTGACGTGCCATTCCGGGCGGTACGGCCATAACCTGAGGCCGTGGCGCCCAGGGCTCACGCCAAGCGGGGTCGGTATGCATCCCGCCGGCGACACCCCTACCTCCCGTATGTCATCGGAGTCGGTGGGGTCGCCGTCCTCGCCCTGGGAGGAGCCGCTCTCGCTTCCGCCCTGAGTGGAGGATCCGATGCCACCAGCGCCCACGTGGCCGGATCAGCCCAGAGCACCGCCAGGGTCCCGCCGGTGTCGTTCAACATTCAGCCGGCGGATGGGACGGTCGGTCTGCCGCTGGACGCCGTGGTCACCGTCAGCGCCGCCCAGGGGCGCCTGAACAGCGTGCAGGTAGCGCCCGACGGCACGAGTCCTTCCACCGCCAGCGGCTCGAGCGCGGCATCGCTCCCCGGTGCTCTCGATCCTGCCGGCCAGAGCTGGCAGTCAGCCGGACCCCTGGCACCGCAGACGCACTACACGGTCACGGTGCACGCAGTCAACGACGCGGGCCAGCCGGTTGATCAGGTCTCCCACTTTCTCACCATGACGCCGAAGGCGGTCCTGGCCCTGAAGCTCAATCCCGGCGACAACCAGACGGTCGGGATCGGGATGCCGATCGAGCTCACGTTCAACCACTCGGTGCAGAACAAGGACGCCATCCTGAGCCGGCTGCAGGTGACCGAGTCCATGCCGGTCCCCGGTGGCTGGCACTGGTTCAGCGACCGTGAGCTCCACTTCCGGCCGGCGCAGTACTGGCCTACCGGTGACCAGGTCTCACTCGTCGCCAACCTGGCCGGCTTCGATGCCGGCAACGGTATCTGGGCGACCCAGAACCACTCCGTTCACTTTGTGATCGGGCCCGCTCACGTGAGCACGGCCGACGTCAACGCCCACGTGCTTACCGTGACCAGCAACGGCCAGGTGGTGGGGGTGTATCCACTGTCAGCGGGGCGGACCAACCTGCCCACCATGGGCGGTGTCCACATCGCGGTCTACAAATCACAGGTCGTCCGCATGGTCTCCACGACTCCCGGTGACAGCTACGACGAACTCGTCTACTGGGACGTCAACATCACCGATGGGGGCGAGTTCGTTCATGCCGCGCCGTGGTCGACGGGCGCGCAGGGGCGCAGCAACGTCTCGCACGGCTGCATCAACCTGAGCCCCGCCAACGCCACCACCTTTTACAACTTCAGCCAGATCGGCGACCTCGTCAATGTGGTTGGTTCGCCCCGTCCACCGAGCACCGGCGACCACGGCACGATGGACTGGACCACCCCGTGGGCGCAGTTCGTCCCGGCCACCACCCCCGCGGTGCCCCTTCCTCCTGCGCCGTTTGCTGCGCCCCACAGCATCGCTTAGCACGACCTCGGGCCTGGGCGCGAAGCGGCGTCGAAGGTGCCCTCGGCCTAGGCGAACGCCTTGACCTCTGCCCGCAGTTCGTCGGCCGCCCGTTCCGGCGCCATGACGTTGATGAGCACGCCCGAACCGAGCTCGAAGCCGCCGCGCGTCGTGACCTTCGGCAAGACGTGGGCGTGCCAGTGGAAGTCGCTGCTCACCCGGAAAGGGGCGGAATGGAACATGACGTTGTAGGCCACGTCCCCGATGC
>JBPYFF010000354.1:0-3631 GCA_051984455.1 Acidimicrobiales bacterium
TGATGCCGTGAGCGGAGACGTTCTGTTCGATCATGTCGACGTTGATAGACCGCTCGGCCAGGGCCCGAAACAAGCGAGCGGCAATCCCGGGCTGGTCGGGCACGCCGGTCACCGTCAGCTTGGCCTCGGAGGTGTCCGAGCTCACCGCCGAGATGATGGGCTGTTCCACCGTTGGGTCCTCCTCCTCGATCCAGGTTCCCGGCTCCCATGTGAAGCTGGAGCGGACATGCAGCCGCACGCCGTGGTTCCGGGCGAACTCGACCGAACGCATCTCCGGCTTGGGGCAGCCCGATGCGCACATCTCCAGCATCTCCTCGAAAGAGAGCCGATGGAGCTTACGGGCATCCGGGACGACCCTCGGGTCGGCACTGAAGACCCCCGAGACGTCGGTGTACAGCTCACAGGCGCCGGCGCCAAGAGCTTGGGCCAGTGCGACCGCGGTGATGTCAGAGCCGCCCCGGCCGAGAAAGGTCACGTTCCGCTCATCGGAGACGCCCTGCGACCCGCCGACAACCGGCACCCGCCCGTTGTCGACGGCGGCCCGGATGCGGTCGGCCCTGACCTCGACGATCTTGGCCCGAGTGTGTGACGAGTCGGTGATCATCCCGGCCTGGCTGCCGGTGAAACTATCCGCTGGGACGCCCAGATCGTGGAGGGCCATGCACAGTAACGCCGTCGCCTTGCGCTCTCCGGCGGTGATCAACATGTCCATCTCGCGACCCGGCCGGGTCTCCGAAACCTGTGTCGCCAGGTGGATGAGGTCGTCGGTCTCCCTGCCCATGGCGCTGACGACCACGACCACTTGCTCACCCCGCCGGTAGCCGCGAGCCACGTAATCGGCCACGCTTCGCATCCGGTCGGCGTCGGCCACCGCCGTCCCCCCGAACTTCTGCACGGTCAGCCGGTCCACGGATCGAGGCTACCAGCGGGCCCTTCCTGCCCATCCGTCACTTTCTGGTCGAGGTCCCCGTGCCCGCACCCGCCGGCCGCTCCTTACCGGCTACCTTCTCAGCCCGTGCCCACCGACAAACGCCAGCGCCAGCGCGAGGGTCGTCAGGCGCGCCAGGAAGAGCTGCGGCGGGCCCAGCAGCGCAGGCAGCAACGGCGCCGCTACGCCATCATCGGCGTGGTGATCGTGGGGTTCTTGGTGGCGTTCTACTTCCTGACCCGGAGTTCGTCGTCCAGTAAGAAGAAGGCCTCGACCAACACCTCCTCGACCACCGCCGCCAGCACACCCACGTCCGGCCAGAAGGCGGTCGCCATCATTCCCGCCCCGGCCAACGTCGGCTGCCCGAAGCCCGACGGCACCTCGCCCCACTACACCAAGTTCTCGAGCCCACCGCCGATGTGCATCGATCCAACCAAGAAGTACACCGCATCTATTCAGACCGACGTGGGCACCATCACGGCCGCTCTCGACCCGGTGGCCGCGCCCAAGACGGCCAACAACTTTTTCTTCCTCGCCGGCTATCACTACTTCGACGGCATCATCTTCCACCGGGTCGTGCCGGAATTCGTCATCCAGGGAGGTGACCCGACTGGTACGGGACAGGGTGGTCCCGGCTATCAGTTCGCAGATGAGCTGCCGAAGGCCGGTGCCTACAAGATCGGCTCGCTCGCCATGGCCAACTCCGGGCCGAACACGAATGGCAGCCAGTTCTTCATCATCACCGGCCAGCAGGGAACTTCCCTGCCGCCCAACTACTCCCTGTTCGGTCAGGTCCAGAGCGGGGGGGACGTGATGACCAAGATCAACGCCGACGGCGCGGCCGACCCCAACCCGCCCAAGGTGGTCCACCGGATGGTGAAAGTCACCGTCACGCAGAGCTGACAAGCTGGATGCCATGACGACCGAGTGCCCTGCTCCCGACGGGTCAAGCCCGAAGCGCCAATCCTTTGACGGCCCGCCGCCGATGTGCATCGACCCGGCCAAGCGCTACACCGCCGACATGGTCACCAGCAGGGGGACGATCCGCATCGCCCTCGACCCCGTCTCGGCACCGAAGACGGTCAACAACTTCGTCGTTCTGGCCCGGTACCACTATTACGACGGCGTCGTTTTCCATCGAGTAATTCCGGGCTTCGTCCTCCAGGGAGGAGACCCCAAAGGCACCGGCACGGGCGGCCCGGGCTACAAGTTCGAAGACGAACTGCCCAAACCCGGACGGTACGAGCTCGGCTCGCTGGCCATGGCGAATGCCGGTCCCAACACGAACGGCAGCCAATTCTTCATCATCAGCGGACCGCAGGGCGTTCGCCTGCCACCCAACTACTCCCTGTTCGGCAAGGCCGTGTCGGGCCTCGACGTGGTGGCCGCCATCGACGGGATCGGGACCCAGTCGGGAACCCCGAAGGAGCGCGTCGTCATCCAGTCGGTGACGATCAGCCAGGCTGACTGAGGATCGCTTCAATCGCGACCGCAGCGTCAAGGACGGCGGCGTCCGTCCTGGCGGTCAGGTGCAGGCCGCCGCCACGACCGCCGTCAAGCGGCAGGGTTATGGCCGGCCGGCCGGTCAGGTTGTCAAGGCGGGTGTGGCGAACCAGAGCGGCACCCAGCGCCAGACCCTGGCCTTCCGCCTCTGCCAGTAACGGCGGCGCGATGGGCACGCTCGGGCTGGCCACGACGTCGACGCGGTCGAGGAGTTGGGAAAAGGACCTGGCCAGATCTTCCCTGAGCGTGTCGGCGGCTCCGTACGCCGATTCAGAGATGGTCAGACCGCGCTCGAGCCGGAGCCGGACATCGGGCCCGATCATCTTCTGGTCAGCGACCGGATGGACCCGGGCCGCCTCGGCGAACATGATCGTCGTGCTGACGGCAAAGACCAGCTCGGCGTGGGGCCAGTCGATCCCCAACACCCGCCACCCGGCAATCATCAGACGCTCCAGGGCGGCCCGAAACGATGCCTGCAGGACCGGCTCGGCCACGTCCGAGATGACGCCGACTTTCTTCTTCCGGCCGCGGTCGTCGGGTGTCGGGTCCCGGCCGGCCAGCCCGAGCGCGACCGCGACGCGCCGGGCGTCGGCGGCGCTGGCCGCGCACCAGCCAAGGTGGTCGAGGCTGGGCGCGAGCGGAAGGACGCCCTCGGCCGGGAGCCGCCGGCTGGCCTTGTAGCCGACCACTCCGCAGAGCGCGGCGGGCACGCGAGCCGACCCGCCCGTATCGGTGGCGAGGGCGATGTCGGCCAGACCCATTCCGACCGCGGCCGCGGATCCCGACGAGCTTCCGCCCGGGATCCTGTCCTGGTCGAGCGGATTGGGGGCGGTGCCTTCAAAGCGGTTGATGCCGGTGACCCCGAACGCCAGCTCGTGCAGTCGAGTGGCGCCGACCAGCTGGGCACCCTGATCGACGAGGCGGTCCACGATGGGAGCGTTGGCCGGTTCCGGAGGCACCTCCGCCCGCAAGGCCGAGCCGGCGCGGAGCGGCCGGCCACCCAGGGCGATCGCGTCCTTGACCGCCAGCCGCATGCCGGTGAGCGGTCCGTGCGCGGCGTGAGAGGGTTCCTGCTCCCAGACAAAAGGCGTGTCGGCGACCGGCGGCCGCTCGGCCGGCGTGGCCTGCGCCGCGGGCACGGACGGCCACGATGATGGTGGCCAGCACCACTCCGGGAGCTCGGCCGCCAAGCCCTCGATC
>JBPYFF010000355.1:0-13376 GCA_051984455.1 Acidimicrobiales bacterium
TTCGAGGTAGTGGCGGGAAAAAGCGGCCCATTTTTCCGGGTCGACCGCGGCGGTCGCGTACTCCCGCTGGAAAGCCTCGTCCCGGTCGTAGTCGGGGACGCACGACGTGAAGTGTGCACCTCGTGGGGCCTCGATTACGCCATCGACAAGTGATCGGTTGATTTTCAGGGTTTGAACGCCGCCCTCTTTCAAAAGTTCCTCGGTCGCCACCACTCGTTCACACGAGAGGAACCGCCGGCCGGTCGCCGCCGCCCCCAGGAAGAGGTCGTCGAAGTAAAGGTCGGGACCGAGGAACTGTCCGTTTCCGCGGGCGTCCGCCCGGTTGAGGTGCACCAGGGCGGCATCGAGCCGAAGGGCAGGCATGGCGACCAGTTCCTCCCGATCCTCGTACGGCGATCGAACCGTTCGCAGTTGCGGGTTGATCGTCATGACGTCGCTGCCGACTCCTGATCGAGTCGGAAGGAACGGCAGCCGCAGCGACGCGGCATAGAGTCCCCACTGCAACATTCCCTCGTCGAGCTCGACTGCTTCTGCCAGTGTTCCGGTCTGACGGGCGGCGCGGAAGTGCGGTTCCAGCGGGATGGAGTCCAGTGAGACGAATCCGTAGACGAGCTTGCGGATTTTGCCCGCGGCACAGAGCAGCCCGACGTCCGGCCCGCCGTACGAGACGATGGTGAGATCGGTGAGGGGCGAGCGCAGCAGTGCTCGTACCAGAGACATGGGCTTACGGCGGCTGGCCCATCCGCCGATGCCAATCGTCATCCCGCTCTGGAGCTCGGCCACGGCCTCCTCTTCGGTGAGTCGCTTGTCGGGGCTCACTTTTCGAACTCGGCCTCGCGCTTGTCGACAAAAGCCTGGCGGGCCTCGTCGGAGACACCGGACAGGTTCAGCTCGAACGTGAAGCCCTGCTCAAAGCGGTAGCTCCTTTTGACGTCGACGGGGTCGATTCCGTTGAGCGACTCCTTGGCGCCGCGAATAACGGTAGGGCTCTTGGCCGCAATGCTCTCGGCGACGTTGCGGGCCGTGGCTCTCAGCTGTGACCTCGGGACGACCTCGAGGACCGAGCCATACTGATGCAGCTCCTGCGCGGACACCGTCGCGGCGGTGTAGACCATGGCCCGCATCCGGTGCTGTGGCACCAACCGGGAAAGGTGGGTGGCTGCGCCCAGGGCGCCGCGATCGACTTCCGGCAGACCGAAGGTGGCATCGTCCGACGCCACGATGATGTCGGCGTTACCGGCCAGGCCGATACCGCCACCCAGGCAATAGCCATGCACCGCCGCGATCACCGGCACCTCGCAGTCATATACCGCCGCGAAGGCGGCGTAGCAACCTCGATTGGCCCCGACCAGGGCGGCGTAACCATGCGTCGCCTGCATCTCTTTGATGTCGACACCAGCGTTGAAACCTCGCCCATCCGCGGCGAGAATCACGACCCGAACTTCGGGGTCCGCGCCCAGGCGACGAACGGTGTCCGCCAGTTCGAACCAGGCGGCAACCGTCAGCGCGTTGACCGGGGGGTAGTCCATCACCAGCTCGGCGATGCCGGCCGATGTCGAGAGCGAAAGTCCCATGAAGCCCTTGAACCTAGTGCAGGGCCGGGTCGCTAGCCGTTGGAGGTGATGCGGGCCGGCGTGATGAGGACCGCAGTCCGGCGCTCGGCCGCCATCACCCGGTCGTAGGTTTCCCAATCGTCGTGGGTGCCGCCCGCGGCGGAGAAGATGTCCCGGAGGCGGCGGGGCAGGCCGGATGGATCGAAGCCTTCGACCGGGTCGTTCGGCCCAATTAACCTTACCGGGCCCTCGACCGCGACCCACTCCCACCCGGCGTGGAAGACGACCGTGGCCCGGCCACTGCGGCGAAGGTAGGCGAGCTTCCTGGCGTCACCCCGCGCCACCAGCCCCACGACCGCCGTACCGGGCGTGATCGGGTCGTCAAGGACACCCGCGTTGACGAGAGACCCGTGGACGGTTCCATCAGGCCGGGTCGTGGCGACGATTGCCAGGAAGCGATCGGCACCTGCGAGTCTGCGGACAAGGTTGAGATCAGCGGGCACGTTTCCTCCATTCCTCTATTCCTCGAGCGGTTTGGGACTGCGGTGCTCGCCATAACGCTCCGCCGGTGATTGACCCGAATACTCGGTGGCATACGTCCAGTCCGGCTGCTTCTGGCGGTGGCGGGCGTCGAACACCGCCTCGTCGCCCGCGATGTCGACCAGCTCCGCGATCAGCGCGGGCTCCACTGGCGGCGCTTCCGATCCACCCCGGGTGACATGGGCCTCGAGATCGGAAGAGAAGAGTTCGAGGACACTGGCGATCACGGTCTGGTGCTGGGTGGCGAGAGAGCAGCGGGCCCGGTCGCCAACCGTGTCGGTCAGCGAGCGGATCCGGGCGACGTCTTCCCTGCTGGCATCAGAACGGCACAGCCGGTCCAGCCGGTCCGAGAGCGCCAGCCCGTCCAGCTTGCACGGCGTGCACTGGCCACACGACTCGACCGCCAGGAAGCGGGAGACGCCCCCGGCAACTGAGGTCATATCGACCGTGTCGTCGAAGACCATGAAGCCGGCCGAGCCGAGTCCGCTCCCAATGGCGGCCATGCCCTCATAGCTCACCGGGACGTCGAGGCGGTCGCCCGGTATGAGGGCGCTCGAGACACCGGGCAGCACCGCCTTGATGCGGTGGCCTGGCCGCGCCCCACCACTGATCTCCTCGATCACCTCGCGGAGCGGCGTGCCCATAATGACCTCGCCGACCCCTTCCCGCTGCACGTGGCCGGTCACGGTGCAGACGATCGTGCCGGGCGACTGCTCGGTGCCCTCGGTGCGGAACCACGTCGCGCCCCTGGCGATGATGCGGGGGATGTTGGCCAGCGTCTCGACGTTGTCGACCAGGGTCGGTGGCACGTCGGTCTCGCCCTCCGGAGCCGCCATTTCGACGTGGGCGGAAAGGCCGCTGCGAGTGCCGAGGTCGGCAACCGTTTCCACCACCTCCCGGTCGCCACGGCGGAACGGCGGCGCGATGCGAGGGAACGGATAGCGGCCGTCGATGGTCTCGAGGAGGGCGGTCTCCTCGCCATAGAGGTACTCGTTTGGCCCCTGGAAGATGGCCAGCCGGATGCCCGACGTCCAGCCCGCCGCAATGACCTCGTCGATGGCGGCCTGCAGGCGGGCGCACTCCGGGCGAAACGACTTCTTCAAGCCGAAGACGATTTCATCGGCACCGACCGTCCGGGCCGCGATCAGCGCTCCTTCGATGACCGGGTAGGGACTGACCCGGAGGATGGTACGGTCCTTGAAGGTCCCGGGCTCGCCTTCCGCCCCGTTGACCACGACGGTCGATGCGAAGTCGGGGGCGTGGTAGTCGCGAACCGTTCGCCACTTGACTCCGGTCGGGAAGCCAGCGCCGCCGCGGCCCCGCAGCCCTGACGCCTGCACCTCGCTGATCACCGAGTCCGGATCGCGGCCCAGGGCGGCCTCGAGGCCCGCTCCCCCGCCTCTGGCCAGGTACTCGTCCAGGCTGGTGATCGGCTCGGGGAACAGCACGCGGTGAACGATCGGCATGCCGCAGTCTTTCAAGCCGGTGGTCGCTAGGCCAGGTAGCGGCTGAGCGACTCGATCACGCACGCCGGCTGCTTTTCGCCCTCGATCTCGATCGTGATGCGAATATGGGCCTGGACGCCGCCTGTCACCGGCTCGGCCCCGACCAGTTCGGCGCCGGCCCGGACGCGGGAGCCGGCGTGAACCGGCATGGGAAAGCGGATCTCGTTGGTCCCGTAGTTGATGCCCATCGAGATCCCGCCGACCTCGATGATCTGAGGGAGGAAGTAGTTGGACAGCGCCAGGACGAGGAAGCTGATCGCGTCCTCTCCCCCTCCCGTTGCCCGGGCAAAATCGTCAATCCGCCGGGGGGTAATCTCGAGCCAGTCGCTGTATCCGAGGTGCCGTCCGACACCGGCTTGCAAAGCGTCCAGGTCTGGGAAGGCGGTGACGGTGGGCGCGGGTCGCTCGGGCACGGCGAACCACGCTAATGGGGTCCTGGGCCTTCACAAGGGACCAATAACCCTTCGACGACAGCAACTACTCCAAACGGGGCCTGGAGATCGTCGACAGCCCCGACGTGGCGGGTGTGATCTTCGACCGGGAGCAGAACATGCGCTATATCACCGTCGCCCCCTACCGCATCAACGGCGTCGACTACGGCGCTCCGGGCAACAGCCACTGCTTGCAGGCTGTCCTTACCGCCCCGGCTCGCCCCGCGAGCGGGAAGGCGCCAACCCGTTCGGCTTTGACTGCACCGTTTATGTGTCGGGCCGGAACCTCAATGACGTCGCGATAGACGGGGTGTCAACCGGCCTGAAGTCGGGCATGTATTCGGTCCCCAGGTGCGCGACCATCACCCTGAGCTATTCTTCCCCGCCGACCTGGAAATGGTTCGCGGCATGAATCCGCGCCTGGTGTTCAAGGGTCAGACGCCAGACCGCAAAGTCGGTGGTCGTCTCGGGCACGCAGGAGGGTGGCCAGCCTGCTACTGCTCGAGCGGCAGCACTCGCAGCCGGCGACCGCTGATATTGCGGGGCCGGATGGCGAACCAGTGGGCTCGCTGCCCAGGCGCCCACGTGATGAGCGGGAGCTGACGCAGCCGCTGCGAGGTGGCATCGATGGCATCGGCGATGTCGTCGGCGTGGCCGTGAACGATCACGCTCCAACCCGAGCGAGTCTCCTCGTCGATGTGGTCGACCTCAAAGGCGACTTCCCTGAGCCCGGCCCGGCTCAGCACGGTGCCCTCGGCGGTGCGAAAGAGGACGGTGTCGCCGTCAAGGGCGTAGTTGATGGGGAAGATCTCGGGCCGGTCGTCCACGACAAAGGCCAGGCGGCCAACCCGCGCCTCGGCCAGCCGATCCATGCACTCGCTCTGGCTCATGACCTCCAGGCTCGGCACGGCGTCATCGGGTGGTCCCGATCCAGCTGTCACGGCGTCTCCTTTGGTCACAGCGAGCTGTCGGCCAGGACGGTGGACGGTGGTCCCGGTGACCTTCGACCCTACCGGGTTCGCGTGTCCGTGAAGCACGCTTGTGCGATGGCGCACGACCGCAACGGACTCGAAATCCTGGGGAGGGAGGAATGCTTCAACCTGCTGGCCCGGCCTGCGGTCGGCCGCATCGCCTTGAGCATGGGCGCGCTGCCGGTGGTGTTCCCGGTCAACTTCACCCTCTTCGAGGGCGACATCCTGATCCAGACGGCGCCGGGCACGAAACTGCGGGCTGCGGCCGCCAACGCGGTCGTGGCGTTCGAAGTGGACGACGTTGACCCGGTCGACCGCAGCGGGTGGAGCGTCATGGTTCAGGGCGTTGCCAGCGAGATCACCGATGAGGCGACGGTGGAGCGAGCCCACCGGGCGCCCCTCATGCCCTGGGCCCGCCAGAACGGCTGTTACCTGCGCATCGCCTGCCAGGTCGTTTCCGGTCGCCGGCTCAGTGGTGGCGCCGCGTCCCGCAACGGCCAGGGGGCCGCTTAGCTATTGGCCTCGCGGTTGCGTTCCGCCAGCCGGGCCGCGTAGGCAGCCGCTTCTGTCCGGCGCTCCATGCCGAGTTTGGACAGCAGGTGGGAGACATAGTTCTTGACCGTCTTCTCGGCCAGGAACATGGCTTCGCCGATCTGGCGGTTGGTCTTGCCCTCAGCGATCAGATCCAGAATGCGCCGCTCCTGAGGCGTCAGTGCGGCCAGCGGGTCGTCCTCGGGCACGGGGGCGCGGAGTCGCTCGAGGACACGGGCGGTCACCGCGGGATCAAGCAAGCTCTCGCCCGCTGCCACCCGCCGGATCGTTGACACCAGGTCGCTGCCACGGATCTGCTTCAGCACGTAACCGGCTGCACCCGCCATGATCGAGGCGAACAGGGCCTCGTCATCGGCGAAGCTGGTCAGCATCAGACAGGCGATCTCCGGGTGGGAGGAACGGATCTCCCGGCAGACCTCGATGCCGTTCATGCCCGAGGCGTCGTCGCCCAGCCGGACGTCCAGGACGGCCACGTCGGGCTGTGTTTGCGGGATGAGATCGAGAGCCTCTTGAGAGTTGCCCGCCTCACCTACGACCGTGACATCGTCCTGGGTCCACAACAGATCGTTAATGCCCCGGCGAACGAGTTCGTGGTCGTCGAGCAGAAAGACACGAACTGCCACAGGACCATGGTGCCAGATGGGCGGCCGTTATGGTCGTCTTCGCTGGCTTGGCCCAGGCGCCGGTCACGGCCGCACTCGGCGTTAAAAGGACCGCCTGCGCCGGGCGTGACGCTTGATGAACTCCAGGATGCTGATGTGCTTGGCGGTGTCAGCCTCCATCAGCTCGACCAGCAGATGCCACAGGGTGGTGTCCTTGACATCGCCGAGTTGCTTGCCCAGGCGGCGGAGGTCCTTGGCGTCGCTCCGCTCCTGGGCCAGGAGACCGTCGGTGAGCTCCACAATCAGCTCTCGGTGTTGTGCCCACGGATCCAGAGGGGGAATCCGGGCGTCCTCCGGCCGCAGCTCCACGTCACTGCGGAGGGACTCGGCCAGGTCGGCGAACAAGCGGTGATGGCGGACCTCGTCCTCGAGGATCAGCGACACGAGGTACTGGAAGGAGGGCGAGCCGGAGGCATCGGCCGCCTCGCGGTATCGCTCAAGCAGGTCTCGTTCCTTTTCCTGATGAGAGGCAATGTGGTCGTAGAGGTCCTGTTCCCAGGGAGCGGCGCCGATCAGCGTCTCTGCCATGTGGTTTTCCCTTCGGTCTGTTGCTGAGTCTGTCGCTGGGCCTGTTGCCGGGCCGCCACCATCTTCAGCTTGGTCCCGGTCAGGAGCGGGTCAGCACGACTTTAAGGGCCCCGGTGTCACTTGGCCGGGAAAAGGTGTCATAGGCGGCCTCGAACTCGTCAAGCGGGAACCGATGAGTCACGAAGCGTCCCGCGTCGATCTCGTGGCTCGCGATCAGTCGCAGCAACGTCGGGGTTGAGTATGTGTCGACCAGGCCGGTGGTGATGGTGACGTTGCGAATCCACAAGTCCTCGAGATGAAGGGTGGCGGGCTCGCCGTGTACCCCGATGTTGGCGACTCGACCCCCTGGCCGAACCAACCTGGCACAGAGTTCGAACGTGGCCGGCACGCCCACTGCCTCGATGGCCGTGTCTGCCCCCAGACCACCGGTCAGGCCGGCGACGACGTCGACGGGATCGTCGAGGGCGTTATTCACGACCGTGTCGGCCCCGAACTGCTTCCCGGCATCGAGACGGCTGTCGGCCAGGTCGATGGCCACCACATGGCTCGGGCTGAACAGCCGGGCGCTCATCATCGCCGACAGGCCAATCGGCCCGGCGCCCACGACCGCCACCACGTCGCCGGGCCGAATGTGTCCGTTCAGCACGCCGACCTCGTAGCCGGTCGGAAGGATGTCGGCGAGCATGAGCAGTTCTTCGTCGGCAACTCCGGCCGGGACCGGATAGGTGGAGGTGTCGGCGAAGGGGACGCGGACGTACTCGGCCTGGGTCCCGTTGATCTTGTGGCCGAGTATCCAGCCGCCACCGCCGACACACTGGCCGTAACTGCCCGAGCGGCAGAACCGGCACGCGCCGCAGGCGGTGATGCACGAGACGAGGACACGATCGCCGACCGAAAGGTTCTTCACCCCGGGGCCGATCTGTTCGACCGTGCCAACCGCTTCGTGACCCAGGATCCTCCCGTCCCTTACCGCGGGGACGTCTCCCTTGAGAATGTGCAAGTCAGTGCCGCAAATGGTCACGGCGTCGACACGCACGATGGCATCGGTGTCGGCCTCCAGCGCCGGCTTGGCCACGTCTTCCCACGCCTTCTTGCCCGGTCCGTGATACACCAGCGCCCGCATCGCCGTCTCCTTTGTCTCGGCTTGTCTGCGATCCTGACCTCACGGTAGGCAGGGCGCAGAAGAAGGCAACAGGGCCCAAAGTCCCGAGTTCGGTTCCGCCATCTCGATGCCTGACTCCACAGAACCTTTTACGCCGACTTCTCCACCTCGAGAGACGGTGGACCGGTACGAAGGGTCGTTCGCCTCTGTCACGCGCCGCCCCTGCCGGTGTCTGCTGACTGCATGGAGCTGGCAGACGAGGGACTCGAGATCCTGGACGAGCCTGAATGCTTTCGCCTTATGGAAACGGTGCGAGTCGGCCGGATCGCTATTGCGCGAGGCGGCATCGCGGCCGTCTTTCCCGTGACGTTTACCAGGGTCAGCGGCGACATCATGTTCTTTACCGGACCCGGTACCAAGCTTGACGCCGCCCGAGAGGGGCGGATGGTCAGCTTCGAGGTCGACGAGTTCGATCCGCTGGCCGAACAAGGCTGGAGCGTCCTGCTGGTCGGACGGGCGCAACTGGCGAGCGAGGCCGCGAAGGCAAGAGCACAGGCGCTCGGGCTCTACCCGTGGGCAGCCGGCGAGCGCAGGTCTCTTGTTCAGATCCGGCCGGAGTTCGTGTCAGGCCGCCGGGTACTGCTTGGTTGAAGCCGGCGGCGGTCTCCTCCTCGGAGACAGTCCCGCTCAAACTGGCCGCCTGAAGCAACGGCAACGACCCACCGCGACCAGGCACACGAGGACCCCGGTCTCCGACCGGGGTCGTCGTCTATCTGGAGGGCAGCCTAGACGTCAAGGTTGTCGATAAGGACCAACGCCATGTCGAGGCTCGCCTCCTCCGGGCCGGCGGTGCAAACGATGTTGGCCTCGTGCCATTCGTCCGCGGGGCCATGGTGGCCGCGATCCGCTCGGTCGCGTCAGAGGGATCGCCGCCCCGAGCGGCCCTCGCCGCCAGGCGACCGGCCGCGACCGGACTGGGGGTGTGACAGCGCAGAGGGACAAGAAGCGCACCGCTGCTGGCCGCCAGTTGGGCCGCGGCGTCTCGCCAGCAAGAGCGGGTCCAGGAGGCGTCGAGGACGACGCTGTGGCCACGAGCGAGGAGACTCCCGGCGTCGGCGAGCAGTTTGACGTACGTCTCGGCGGTCATCTCGGCGCGGTACAGCCCGGTGCCGTAGCTCGACGGTGCCGGGGTGAGGGGATCGAGCGCGGCCAGCTGCTTGCGTACGACATCACTGCGCAGCACCGGCCAGCGCAAGGCCCGGCCGAGGGCACCTGCCAGTGTCGACTTGCCGGTCCCCGGCAGGCCCCCCACGAGGACGAGCCGGGGTATGGCGGCGGCGAGATGGCGATAGGCGAGCCGGAGAAGCCGATTGGCCTGGCCCACCGCGTGGTGATCGCCTTGAGCGGCCCGGACCGCCGCCACCTTGGCGCGAACCTGGGCCCGGTAGGCGATCCAGTGATGAGCCAGCGACTCCGGCCAGTCGTCGCCGGCCGCCCGCTTATAGGCGGCCAGAAACCGGTCGGCCAGGTGAGGCCGGTCAAGCCACTCGAGGTCCATGGCCAAAAAGGCGACGTCAGCAAGCGTGTCCCCGACTCGCAATTCCGGATCGAACTCCAGGCAATCGAGGATTCGAGGGCCATCGGCCAGGCAGAAAATGTCGTCGGCGAGGAGATCACCGTGACCGTCGACGATTCGGCCTGCCGCGATTCGCTGAGACAACAACTCGCGCCGGCCTTCCACGTACCGTCGAGCCATCAGATCAACGAGATCGACGAGTGCACCGTTGACGCCAAGTGTCACCGAGCGCCCGAGCGCGGCAGTGTTCGCGGCCCAGTTGGCCAGGACGTTTTCGGGCCGCCCCGCTTTGTCGATGTCGGGCGAGCGCTTGGCATTGGCGTGAAACTCCGCCAGTACCGCTGCGATGTCCCGCAGCTTCTCGGTCGCGCCGCGGTCATTCCGGGCCACCAGTCGAGTCAGCCGAGCATCGTCCGGCATCCGGCGCATCACCACCAGGTAATCGCACCGCCCCGTCTCCGGACCGCTGAGCGCAGCCACGCCCCGATAGACGTCGGGCGCAAGCCGGCTGTTCAGCGCGACCTCGGCCTCGCATGCGGCCCGACGCGCCTCGGCAGTCCGAAAATCCACAAAGTCGGTGACTACCGGCTTCTTCAACTTGTAGACCCGGTCTCCTACGAACACGACGTAAGAGACGTGTGTCTCAACGACGCGACAATCAAACGAGCCCGGGCCGGGCCCACTATCACCCATCGCTGAAGTCGGTGCCGGCATTGTCATTGCCGCTCCTCCTCAGCCGCGTCGGCTCTGGTCTGATCGTCGCGGCTTGAAAACCGCGTCGCCAGAGTCGAAGGTCCCGAAGAGGTCCTCAGGGGGCTGGTGGGGTTGTTCTCGCGCCCGGCTCGCGGGGCCCGATTCGCCTGCCGGTGATCGTATTCGGGACGATCCTGAGCAGGTGCGCCTTGCTCGCTCCCGACCACGGGTAGAGGGCCAGGTGGGCGGTGCGATGCAGCAGCGCCGGGCTCCCGTACGGGCTGACGTGATCGGCCCTGCCGTGGATGATGACGCTCCACGCCGAGCGGGTGGCGTGATCCAGGCGATCCACCTCGAACACCACCGGGTCCCGGACGGCCGCAGCCAGCTTGGTCCCGGGATCCGTCCGAAAGATCACGCAGTCGCCGTCGAGCGCGAAGTTCACGGGGAAGATCTCGGGCCGGCCACCGACCACGACGCCAAGCCGCCCCACTTCCTCGCCCGCCAGCAATCGCAGGCACTCGGCCCGATCGATGACCTCGAGGCCGCTGTTCACATCAATCAACTGCATGGATCATCCTTCCCCTGGTTTGCTGATCAGGACGCGGCTTTGGTCGCCCGCGCCACCGTGTGTTCGAAGTGCTGGACCATGGCGTCGGGACCGGGGAAGAACAAAGCGGTGTGACCGCTGTCTTCCCAGCGCACGAGAAATGGTGGTCGGCCGTTCTTGCCCTGACTTCGAGGACTTCGCCATCCCGATCGGGCTCACCAAGGTGATGCCCCTGGATAATGATCCGGTCTCCGACCGTTGCTTGCATCGTTCCTCCCGATCGCGAGCCTGCCCTCAAATTGTGGGTCCCCATCGCCGTTGACCGGCAGGGCCGAAGGTCCCTGCTCCCACCCGCGTTCGTCTGCTCGGCCCGGGATCATCGCTATAGTCCCGCGAGTGATCGAGGCCTGCGCCCGATTCCCTCGGCGGCACTGAATGGTCACCGAGGCCAGTCCGGACACCCACGAACCTGACACCCTTCCACCCGGGTACCCGGCAGAGTGCGAATGCCACGTCGTGCTGGCCGACGGCAGCGAGGTGCACATCCGCCCCATCCGCCCTGATGACGCCGATCGGCTGGTCGCGTTCCATGAGCACCTGTCACCGGAAACCATCTACCGGCGGTTCTTCAGCGCCCATCCCCACCTCCGTCCCGACGAAGTGGAGCGGTTCACCAACGTGGACTACCACGACCGTCTGGCCCTGGTCGGCCTGATCGGCGACGAGCTGCTGGGAGTCGCCCGCTTTGACCGCATGCCAGACCCCTCTGAGGCCGAGGTGGCATTTGTCGTCGCTGACGCCGCACAAGGGCGAGGTCTCGGAACCATCCTGCTGGAACACCTGGCGACCGCGGCGCGACAGAACGGCGTCAGCCGGTTTGTCGCCGACACGCTGCTTCTCAACTCTGACATGCTCCGCGTCTTTCGACACGCTGGCTTCAAGGAGCAAGAAGAGGCTTCCGAAGGAATTGTCCGCGTCACGTTTCCTATCGCCCTGACCGAGGCCTATCAGGAGGCGGTCGACCAGCGAGACCGCGTTGCTCAGGCACGGTCCATGACCCGGCTGTTGTGTCCACGCTCGATCGCGGTCGTCGGCGCAGGCCGAAGGCCGCGGACGATCGGCCACGAAATCCTGCGCAACCTGGTTGAGAGTGGCTTCACGGGGGATCTGTTCGCCATCAATCCGGCGGCCGAAGAGATCCTGGGCGTGCCCAGCCTGCCGTCCTTGCACGATGTTCCTGCTGACATCGACGTGGTCGTCGTGGTCGTGCCCGCTCCCCAGGTCCCGAAGGTGATAGCCGATGCCGGCGAACGGCATGCCCATGCGGTTGTGGTCATCAGTGCCGGGTTCGCGGAAATGGGAGCCGCTCACTCGACCGATGAGCACGAGCTCGTCTCACTCGCTCGCAGTTACGGGATGCGGTTGGTGGGGCCCAACTGTCTGGGCATCCTCAACACCAACCCGGCGATCTCGATGAACGCCACCTTTTCTCCCGCACGACCGGCGCGTGGGAGGGCGGCATTCGTGTCCCAATCCGGTGCACTCGGCATCGCCGTGCTCAACCGGGCCCGGCAGAGCGGTGTGGGCATTTCCAGCTTCGTGTCGGTCGGCAACAAGGCCGATGTCAGTAGCAATGACCTGTTGCAATACTTTGAGACCGACGACGACACCGGAGCCGTGCTGCTGTACCTGGAGTCTTTTGGGAACCCCCGCAAGTTCGCCCGGGTCGCCCGGCGGGTCTCACGCTCGAAACCGATCGTCGCCGTCAAGAGCGGCCGCAGCGGTGCCGGAAGACGGGGCGCCCAGTCGCACACTGCGGCGGCGGCAACGCCAGACATCGCCGTCGACGCCCTGTTTCACCAGGCCGGTGTTATTCGCGTCGATACGCTCTCCGACCTGCTCGACACCGCTTCCCTGCTCGCCACGCAACCGCTCCCGAAGGGACCCCGGGTCGCCATCGCGGGCAATTCCGGCGGCCCCGGGATCATGGCTGCCGACGCCTGCGCCGGTGCCGGCCTGGAGGTTCCCGAACTGGCGGCCGCAACCCAGGTGGCGCTCCGAAGTCTGCTTCCACCCGAGGCCTCTGTCGTCAACCCGGTCGACATGCTCGCCTCTGCCTCGGCCGACGATTATCAGCGGACCCTCCGTGTTCTGCTCGACGACGACGCCGTGGACGCGGTGATCCTGGTGTTCACACCGCCGCTGGTAACTGACCCCGGGGACGTGGCAGGAGCGATTGCCCGGGTCTCAAAGGACGGCCGGTCCAAACCGGTGCTGGCCGCGTTCCTCGCCATGGACACCACGCTCCTCGCCTCGGCGACCGAGGGGGGGTCGGGCACGGCGGTTCCCGCGTACTCCTTCCCCGAACAGGCAGCCCAAGCCCTGGGCAGGGTCCGCGAGTATGCCTTATGGCGTGAAAGACCGGCGGGCGAGAAGCCGGTGCTCGAGGGCATTGCCCCGGCATCAGCCGCCCGTCTCATCGAACAGGCCCTTTCCGGATCAACGGATCCGGTCTGGCTGTCGCCCCGTCAGGCAGTCCAACTGCTGACCTGCTACGGCATCCCGGTGGTCCGGACGGTGGATGTTCACTCGGGCCCCGACGCTGCCGCCGCCGCTCGCTCGCTCGGCTTCCCGGTCGCGCTGAAGGCCTTCGGCCCCAACCTTGTCCACAAGACCGAAATGGGCGCTGTTCAGCTGGACCTGGGGTCGATGG
>JBPYFF010000356.1:0-4145 GCA_051984455.1 Acidimicrobiales bacterium
GGATGCCGGTCATCTGCTGAACGATGCCGGCGTCGAGGAACTGAAGGCGACCCGCAACTCCCAGATGGCCACGTTCACCCTGAGCCTGGTCATCCTCGACGCGGTTCGAAGTGCCGTGGCCGGTATGGATGATCACGTGACGGCCATGGCCGGGCACAGTCTGGGCGAGTACACGGCCCTGGTCGCCTCGGGGGCAGTGAACCGGCTGGACGGAGCGAGGCTGGTCAAGGCCCGAGGCGAGGCCATGCAGGCCGCCGCCGACGCCGATCCAGGCACCATGGCGGCCGTGCTCGGCCTCGACGCCGAGACCGTCGCGAAGGCGTGTGCCGGGGCCGAGGGAGCGTGGGTGGCGAATGACAACGCGCCTGGCCAGGTCGTCATCGCGGGCACCACGGCCGGTATCGAGACGGCCAGCAGCAAGGCGAAGGAACTCGGGGCCAAGCGGGTGCTGCCGCTGCCGGTCGGCGGCGCCTTCCATTCGCCTCTCATGGCCCCGGCCCAGGGCCGGCTCGACGCCGCCCTGGGCGTCGTCAGCTTCGCGGCGCCGGCCGTTCCTGTCGTCGCAAACGTCGACGCTCGAGAACACACCGACGGGGCGTCATGGCCGCAGCTGCTCTCGCAACAGTTGTGCCAGCAGGTCCGCTGGCGGGAGTCACTGGTGGCACTGGACGGCATGGGCGTGACGATCTTCGTCGAGCTGGGTGCCGGGACCGAGTTGTGCGGCATGGTCAAACGCACACTGGACGGAGCGACTCGGGCCAGTGTGGCCACGCCCGAAGACCTTCCGCGACTGAGTGAGCACCTCGATGCTGCTCGCTGAGACCCTCCCGCATTCGCTCCCGTGGTACTTCGGGCTGAGCGTCTTCATTGTCTGGCTGGCCGCGATGCTCACCCTCGGCCTGTTGATCCGGCGCCGGCTGAAGACGAGGCGGGGCACCCATCGGGCCCGCCGAGAGATCACACAGCCTGCTCTCGGGCCGGGCCACGATGTCGAGATCTGGTAAATGGAACAGAGGGGGAAGCCATGCTGATCGTTGACGGTGACGGCCATACCGTCGAACCTGGCGACGTCTGGACCACCCGCATGGATCACGGCCGCTGGGGCGACTGGATCCCCCATCGCGAGACCATCGATGGGCTATACGACGAAGTCTGGCTCGGTGGCGTGCTGCGAGGTGGCGGGAAGGAGCTGGTTGACAGTATCTGCGCCAAGGCGGGTATCACTCCCGCACAGTTCAAGGAGATCACCGCCCAGCTTGACCTTCCCGGAGGTGCCGACCCCCACGCCCGAATCGCCGACATGGATCGGGACGGAATCGACGCGGCCGTCCTGTACCCCACCCATTCCCTGTTCTTCGGACCGACCGATCCGATCGAGGCGTTGCATGACGTCGAGTTCGTGCTCGCCTGTCAACAGGCATACAACGACTGGGTCGCCGACTACTGCAAGCCTTACCCTGATCGACTCTTCGGCGTCGGCGCGGTGCCCTTACAGGACGTCCGCCTGGCGGCCGCTGAAGCCGAGCGAATTGCTTCTCTGGGGCTGAAGGGGGTCTTCATCCGTCCGTCGCCCTACATCGACGAGCTCCCACTCAGTCATCATGGGTACGACCCGTTCTGGGCTGCCTGCCAGGCGCTCGGTCTTCCGGTCGCTCTTCACCCGGGAGTCCACGTCGACACTCCGGGGGCGTGCTCCAAGCTGGGTCTGGTCCGGCCCGATCAGAACCTTGCCGTCACCAATGCGGCGGTCGACGAGGAGTATGGCGGCTCGGCTCTGGGACAAGCGGTGGGCAATACCGTCGACATGATCGTCAGCATGGGCCGCATCCTGATGGGGGGCGTGTGCGAGCGCTTTACCGATTTGACGTTCATCTTCCTGGAGTCGGGAGGAGGGTGGTGCGCCACCCAGCTCCAGCGGATGGACGAACAAGTAGAGGCGTTTCCTCTCGAGCGGCAGTGGCTCAAGCTGCGACCGAGCGAGTATTTCCGACGCCAGTGCTACATCAGTTTTGACCCCGACGAGTGGAACCTGGCGGCATCGGCCGAGTGGATCGGGCCAGACCGGATTCTGTGGGCGTCGGATTATCCCCATCCGGAATATCGCTCACAGGTTGTCAAGGAGTTACGGGAGCGCGTCAGTCCTCTCAGCGAAGAGAACCAGCGCAAGGTCGTGGGTGGCAACGCCGTGACTGCC
The DNA here is from genome assembly GCA_051984455.1 of Acidimicrobiales bacterium. Lineage (GTDB taxonomy): Bacteria > Actinomycetota > Acidimicrobiia > Acidimicrobiales > Palsa-688 > JBPYFF01. The sequence goes on from JBPYFF010000356.1 coordinate 2,195, forward strand.
TACCGGCTCCCGTTGTAGATGCTCGCGCCTGCCGACATCCAGGACAGCCCCGACCTGGCCCGAATGCGCCGGGACCGCTATGCCCGGGCCCAGGCCCAGCTGGCCGCCCACGATTTGGACGGGCTACTGCTGGTCGGCGAGAGCAACGTTGAATACGTCACGGGCGCGAGGGTTCTCACCGCCGATGCCGGCAGGGCGGCGATGTTTCGTACCGTCGCGTACGTCGCAAGGGATGACCCCTTTCCCCACGTCTTCGCCGCCTATCCCGATGGTCTGCCTCCCGAGCTGCCGGCTGATCACATCCACCCTGCCGTCTACCCGGAGTTCGGCGCCCGACCGGTCGCCGAGATAATCAGAGGAGAAAGGGCCATCGGGCTGGATGAGTACACCGCCGCCATGTGGCGAGAGCTCCACGGGTCGGGGCTGGTGGACTTCGTCGATGCGACGCCGATCATGGTCGCGGCGCGAATCTGTAAGACGGTAGATGAGTTGCGTTGCATCCGGATGGCTCAGCACATCAACGAGCAGGCGATGCTGGATGTGCAGGCCGCGCTTCGACCGGGCGTGCGGCAAACCGACCTGAGCGGATTGTTCTTGCGGCGGATCTTCGAGCTGGGTGCCACCGGCAACGCGGTCGACCCGATCTGGCAGGTGATGCCTGCCCGCATTGCCGACGGCCCGTGGACGATTCACGGCGACGTCGCCTTTCCCACCGCGACCACCGACGCAATACTTCGCGATGGCGACGTTGTCTGGGTCGATACCGGCATCACTTTTAATGGCTACGCCTCTGACTTCGGACGCACCTGGCTGGTGAGCGCTCCACCTGGTCCACCCCGGCCGACCGGTGCGCAACGGGACCAGTTCGCTCGCTGGCGGGCGGTGGTGGAGGCGGTGCTCGACAGGGTGAAGCCAGACTCAACCGGCGGCGATCTGACGCGGGCGGCCCGGTCGGTGCTGCCCGCGGACGCCAGAACGCCGTGGCTCGGGCACTTCTATCTGGTTCACGGTGTCGGCGCCGACAGCGCGGAAATGCCGCTTGTCGGCACCGACCTTGGCCCCGCGTTCGACGAGAGCATCGTGCTCGCGCCGGGCATGGTGCTCGTCCTCGAGCCCGTGATCTGGGACGATGGCGCCAGCGGGTATCGGTCCGAAGAGATCGTGGCCGTGACCGAGGGCGGCTGGGTCCCATTGTCCGACCACCCGTACTGGCCGTTCGGGTCGTGATCGGTTCTTCTCTGGGCGTCGCCGCGCTCGAAGAGGGCAGCCGGGTCGACTTCGCCCGGCTGCGGTCGTCCCGGCACTCCCGCTGCCTGGCGGCCATGGAAGAAGCCGGGCTGGACGTCCTGATCCTCGGTCGGCCCGGCAACGTCCACTGGGTCAGCGGCGCCCGGTCGTTGTGGACGGCGGGCGTCCGGGCATTCGGGCCGGGGGCGGTGATCGTTCGCTCGACCGGATCCATCCACCTGCTCAGCGTCTGGGACGAGGGTGTGCCGGCGTCGATCGGCCGAGACAGGTTGTACGGACTGAGCTGGAATCCGATGACGTTGGCGTCGTCCGTCGCGGCCATTCCAGGAGTGGCGCAAGCGGCAACGATCGGGACCGACGCCATGTCACCGTTGTTCGCTTCGTTGTTGACGGCGGTCGCACCGAGGGCCCGACTGGTGGACGGGGCGGGGCCGATGTGGGCAGCCCGCGCCATCAAGTCGGAGGACGAAGTGGCCTGTCTGCGGATCGCGTGCGCGCTCACCGAGGCGGGGCTTGAGGCGATGGTGTCGGCGTTGCGTCCTGGCGTGCGCGAGCGGGAACTGGTCGGTGTGTTTGATGAGCGGATCGCATCGCTCGGCGTTACCACGCCGGCGCTGGAAGGGGTTTGTTGCGTCGTTGGGGCCGACGGGCAGCTGCGGCAAGTTCCCGGCGACCGGACGCTGGCGGCCGGCGAGGTCATCGT
>JBPYFF010000357.1:0-2437 GCA_051984455.1 Acidimicrobiales bacterium
GTGCTGCCCTGGCCGAAGGAGTTCAACGCGCTCGTCTATGGCCTGGCCGGCCGCGGCACGGTCGGCTCGGACGGCCGGCCCTTCCAGCGCGGCAACCTGGCCGTTTTCGGTGGAGGCGACTTCTTGAAGATCGAGGCCGCCCAGCAGCAGGAGAGCCGCTCTCCCAGCCTCGACGTGCTCATCCTGGGGGGCCGGCCCATTGGAGAACCGGTCGCCTGGTACGGCCCCTTCGTCATGAACAACCGGGCGGAACTGGCCCAGGCCTTTGAAGACTTTCAGTCCGGCCGGATGGGAACTATCCCGGCCGACGAAGCCCGCTAACGGTAACCGGCTGAGCCGGCCGTCAGAGCCAGCCGACCCTCGCGCTGACGAGCTCCTCTGCGGGCGGTTGAGCCAGCTCCCCGCTCCTCACCCGTTCGAGCAGGCGACGGGTCGCGTCCAGGATCTCGGGCACGCTCTGTTTCAAGCTGACCGCGTCGGCCGGGTCGACCTCGTCCCGACCGATCCCGGCCTGCTCGAGCAGACCATCGAGATCGGAGAGCCGGTCCCCCACCCAGCCCAGCGGGTCGGCTGACAGCTCGTCAACGAAGCGACGGCGCCCCGGTTCCCACCCTCGAAAGACCGGGTGGTGATGGGTCCGGTCGAAGCTGCCCGGCGGGCCCGCCACCGACTCCAGCAGGTCGGCTCGCCAGATGGGGCGGTCGATCGAGATGGGCTGGGCGGAGTAGATCGAACCGTTGAGCTTGCCCCGCCCGAGCATCCTCACTTCCAGGCGGACGCCCCGCTCGGGTCCGTCCTGGCCCTTGCCAGGGTTGGGGTCGACGAAATACAGGTCGCTCACCAGCACGCCGATTCGCTCGAAGCCAAATGCGTAAAGCATGGGGAAAAATTTACGACCCGGCGACGACGACCGCTTCCCACCCGCCCAGCTCCAGCGGGCCGGACACCGACGCGCCCCGCCGAGCAGTTTCGGTGCCAAACGCGATCCGCCCCTGAAGACCGTGAATCTCGGCCCCGTCCTCGGAGAAGTTGATAGCCACGACGGTCCCCGTGCCGCGACGCCACACCCAGGTATCCGGTGGTGAGGGAAGCATCGCGTAGTCCCCGCTGTGCAGATCGGCGGTGTCCCGCCGGAGGCGAATGAGGTCGCGGGTGAAGGTGAGAATCGATGCGGGATCGTGACGCTCGGCCTCGACGTTGTGGGCGGCGAGGTCTCCGAACGGAAGCCACGGCTTGACTCCCGGGCGGGTGAAACCGCCACCCGGCCCATCGTTCCACGGCATCGGCGTGCGCATCGGGTCGCGGCCCGGGTAGGCGGGCCAGTAGCGCACACCGACGGGGTCGAGCAGGTCCTCGCGGCCAAGAGGCGTGTCCGGCAACCCGATCTCATCGCCCTGGTAGAGCACGGGAGTGCCCCGCAAAGTGAACAGCATGAGCAGCGCTGTCCTGACTTTGCGGGCGTCGCCCTCGGCCCAGCGACTGGCGAGACGGGAGACGTCGTGGTTGGACCCGGTCCAGACCGGCCAGGCGGCCGGAGGCAGCAGCGACTCGGTGCTCTCCACGATGGTCCGCAACGAGCCGGCGGTGAAGGCGGCGTTGATAAACGGAAAGTTGAAGGCCAGGTGCAGCTCGTCGTCACCGCGGCCGTAATAGGAGACGGTCGTTTCCACGTCGTCGACGTTGGTCTCGCCGAGCAACAGGCGAGGCGGGTCGTAGGCCTCGGACAGCTGGCGCCACCGACGGATGACGTCGTGCCCTTCCGGCCGTCTGAAGTTGTACACCGAACGCTGGCCCCACAACCTCTCGATCCAGCTGTCGTCCGCGGTTGCGGGCGGATTGTCCCGCAGGAGCGCGTCCTTCACGATCCCGTGGCAGACGTCGATCCGAAACCCGGCGACTCCCCGATCGAACCAGAAGCGAAGGATGTCATCAAAGGCTTCTCGAACCTGCTCGTCCCACCAGTTGAGGTCGGGTTGCTCGGGCAGGAAGTTGTGGAGGTAGTACTGACCGCTTGGCTCGTCGAGGGTCCACGCCGGACCGCCGAACGCGCTGATCCAGTTGTTCGGGGCTGCGCCGTCCGGTTTGGGATCGGCCCAGACGTACCACGTCCGATGGCTGGCCGACGGTGAGGAACGGGCGTCGACGAACCAGGGGTGGCGGTCACTGGTGTGATTGGGGACCAGGTCGAGCAGCACGCGGATGCCACGGCGACCGGCCTCATCAACCAGCCGGTCGAGGTCTGCCAGTGCGCCGTATGCAGGATCGACGTCGCAGAAGTCGGCCACGTCGTAGCCCCAGTCCGCATTGGGGGACACCGTGACGGGACTCAGCCAGATCCCGTCCACGCCGAGCCACTGCAGATAGTCCAGCCGGCTGGTGATACCCGGCAGGTCGCCCACTCCGTCAGCGTTGGAATCGACGAATGAGCGGGGATAGA
>JBPYFF010000358.1:0-4342 GCA_051984455.1 Acidimicrobiales bacterium
ACTCGGTTGTCATGTCTCTCCTCGGCTGGGTCATCAAGTTGCTATGGCCCTCCACCCATATCCACCTTGCCCTAATGCCAGTCGCAGTTCAACGACCGTCACCGTGACCACCATCACCCAGTTGAGGGCAGTTCGGCCGCTAGCCTCCCGTTTGAGCCATGTCTGAGGGTCCGACGGATTTGCCGGGCCGATCCTCGCCGGTCGGTCCCGGGGCGACTCATCATGCCGGCGCGGTCGTCCTTTGCCGGCCGCGATGGCGCGTCCCCTGGATGTCGCCGATGCGAATCATGGCGTTGCTCCTGGCCGCCGCCGTGGCCAAAGTGGTCGGTGACCTTGGCTTCGGATCGAACGGCCTGCACCGGGCCATGCGCGTGCTCACGCCGCTCTGTTTGATCGCGGCCGCCTACCTCCTGGTGCATCCCCTCGTGATCCGCTTGCTTTTCGCCCGGTCCCGGAGGGGAACTCCGGTCGAGGTCCGCTGGGCCGGCCGGCATCGCTCGGGGCAGTCCTGGCTCGTGCTTCACGCCGACGACGGACGAGTGTGGCGGGTTCTTCCTCGTCGGGGCCCGGCCAGCTACCCGTTTCCCAGATGGCGGGGGACGCCATGGCTCGAGCCTCCTCCACCCGCCACCGGACTCATCCGGGGCACGCTCCTTCAGCCGCCTGGCACGTGGCGGCGCGGGTTGATCCTCCATACTCCTGCGACTCCGGCGGCAACATCCGCCAGCCGGTTGCCCGCCCCCGGCGACGGCAGCGACGTCCTGCCTCTCGGTGCCGGCGCCGACGGCTGCATCGGCGTCCATCTTCAATCGCTCCGCCGGCTGCCGGTGAGGCCCGCTCCGGACGGATCAGGGTCAAGCCCCGACTCGCCAGCCGAGGCGGCCGGCACCGATCCTGGCCAGGCAACGCTTGATCGCGTCCCTGGCACCGGGCGGAGGCACCACGTCTCCCGCCTCGCCCCGTCCAGGTAGACCAGCCGGCCAGGTAGGCCAAGGGCGCCATTATGGTGACGCTCATGGCTGGAGCCGACCTGGTTGACATCCCGCTGGACGAACTGCTGGTCCGGGCAGCTCAGCTGCGTGAGGCGGCCGCACGGACGCGAATCACCTACTCGCCCAAGGTGTTCATCCCCCTCACCATGCTGTGCCGGGATCGGTGTGGATATTGCACCTTCGCCAAGGCGCCCGCCCGGGTCGAGTCTGCCTACCTCACTCCCGAGGAAGTCCTCCACGTCGCTCGGACGGGGGCGGCCGCGGGGTGTTCGGAAGCGCTCTTCACTCTGGGAGAACGACCGGAGGACCGCTATCCCGCCGCGCGGGACTGGTTGCGCGAGCACGGCTACGACTCCACGGTCGACTACCTCGTCGCGATGTGCCGGCTCGTCGTGGATGAGACCGGTCTCTTGCCGCACGCCAACGCCGGCGCCCTTTATCCTGACGAACTGGCCCGGCTGCGCCCGGTCGCCGCCTCTCAGGGCATGATGCTCGAGTCACTCAACGGCGATCTCGAGTGCCACCGCGGTTCACCCGATAAGACACCGGCGCGGCGGTTGGCCACCCTCGAAGCGGCCGGCCGGCTGAGGATCCCCTTCACGACGGGAATACTCGTCGGCATCGGCGAAACCCGGCTGGACCGGATCACCGCCCTCGAGGCGATCGCCTCGTGCCATCGGCGGTGGGGCCACGTGCAAGAGGTCATCGTCCAGAACTTCTTGCCAAAGCCCGGCACGGCCATGCACGGCGCCATTCCCTGTCCCGAGGGCGAATATCTGTGGACCATCGCCGCCGCCCGCATCATCCTGCCGCCGGCAGTACACCTGCAGGCACCGCCCAACCTGTCGGACGACTTCGGCCGGCTGCTCGTGGCGGGGATCGATGACTGGGGTGGGGTATCGCCCGTCACCCTCGACCACGTCAACCCCGAGCGGCCCTGGCCCGAGCTCGACCGGCTGAAGTCGGTGACCGAGCGGGCCGGGTTCGCCCTCGCACCCCGGCTCACCATCTATCCGCGCTTCGCGTTGGCGCCGTCGGAATGGCTCGACGAGCGCATGCGCTTTGCCGTCCTCGATCGGTCCGACGCGGAAGGACTGGCCCGGGAGCCACTCGAGTCGTGGTATTCGGGCGTCGACGTCCGGCCGCCCGTGCTGGTGCCCGTCCCCGCCGGCCAGGCCAGGGCGAGGGGGCCGGTCGGGGAGGTGCTGGCGGGCGTGCTGCTTGGCCAGGAAGTGGGTCTCGAAGAGCTGGTGACCCTGTTCTCTGCTCGGGGGCCGGAGGTGGCCGCCGTCGCTCAGGTGGCCGACCAGCTGCGGGCGGAAACGGTTGGCGACGTCGTCACCTGGGTTGCCAACCGCAACATCAACTACACCAACGTCTGCACGTTCAAGTGCCGGTTCTGCGCATTCTCCAAAGGCCCTCTGTCGCTCAACCTTCGCGGTACCCCCTACCTCCTCGAACTTGACGAGATCACCCGCCGGGTCGCAGAAGCGGAGGCCGAGGGAGCGACCGAGGTCTGTCTCCAGGGCGGCATCCATCCGAAGTTCGATGGCGACTATTACCTTGACGTCATTCGGGCGGTGCGAGCCGGCTCCGAGAGCATCCATATCCATGGTTTCACCGCCCTCGAGGTGACCGAAGGGGCCCGCCGGCTGGGTGAGCCCCTCGGCGTCTATCTCCGGCGGCTCATGGCGGCGGGCCTGAAGACCCTGCCTGGCACGGCGGCAGAGATTCTCGACGATGACATCCGGGCCGTCCTCTGTCCCGACAAAGTCAACACAGACGAGTGGCTCGAAGCCCACCGCACCGCCCATTCCGTCGGCCTTCGGTCCAACATCACCATCATGTTCGGATCGGTCGAGCAACCGATCCACTGGGCCCGGCACATGGTGCGCACCCGCGAACTGCAGAAGGCAACGGGTGGGTTCACCGAGTTCGTGCCTCTGCCGTTCGTCCACATGGCGGCCCCCATCTACCTCCAGCGCAACAGCCGGCGGGGCCCGACGTTCCGGGAGGCCCTGTTGATGCACGCCGCGGCCAGGATCGCCTACCACGGGTGGGTGCCGAACATTCAGGCATCGTGGGTGAAGATGGGCCTCTCCGGTGCAGCCCAGGCCCTGCAATCCGGCTGCAACGACCTGGGAGGGACGCTTATGGACGAGAACATTTCCCGCGCCGCCGGCGCCAGCCACGGGCAGCGCATGGATGAGGCCGCCTTCAGGGCCCTGGTCGAGGCGATTCCCGGCGGCAGGCGGCTGGAGCAACGCACGACCCTCTATGGCCGCGTCGCGGCCGCGGGGTAGCCGGGCGAGCGCTGGCGCGACGCACACGGTTGGCCCTGGCGATATGACAGATTCCACCCGGCGACGATTGAGCCTCCCCGGAAGACCCGAGGTCGAGGATCAGCTCGAGGCCCTTCTCGACACGCTCGGCCCCGTGGCCAACCGGGATCAGCTGCGGGAGATCATGACCACGGTGGTGCGACTGGCCGGCGATGGTGCCGACCGGCTGGACCTGAAGATCACCAACGCCGCGTTGCGGGAGATGCGCGAAGGGTTCCAGGTCTTTGCTCCGTACCGCAACGTCCGCAAGGTCACCATGTTCGGCTCGGCCCGCACCCTTCCCTCCGACCCGCTATATGCCCAGGCCAGAGACCTGGCCCGTGTCCTCGCCGGGCATCAGTGGTCGACGGTGACGGGCGCGGGGCCGGGCATCATGGCAGCCGGGCTGGAAGGGGCGGGACCGGACCACTCCTTCGGCATAAACATCCGCCTTCCGTTCGAGCAGGACGTCAACGAGTTCATCGCCTCCGACCCAAAGCTGGTCTCGATGAAGTACTTCTTCACGAGGAAGCTCCTGCTCATCAAGGAGTCGGATGGCTACGCCGTGCTTCCGGGCGGCTTTGGAACGCTCGACGAAGAGTTCGAGCTGCTGACCCTCATCCAGACCGGGAAGGCGGCGCCCGCCCCCCTGGTGCTGCTCGACATTCCGGGAGGCACGTACTGGAGGGCTTGGGAGGAGTGGGTCGGTCAAGAGCTCGAGGCCCGCGACCTGATCGGGCCTGAGGACCGCAACCTCTACCTGATCACCGACAGCGTCGATGCGGCGGCCCGGGAGATGCTCGGTTTCTACCGGAACTACCACTCGATGCGCTACGTCGGAGCCACGCTCGTGATCCGCCTGCAAAGGAGGCCGACCGACGACGAGCTCACCACTCTGTCGGCCGGCTTCAGCGACATTTGCACGAGCGGCGGGATCGAGGCCCTGCCAGGGCCGCTCCCGGCCGAAGCGAGGAGTGAGGACTATCCCGACCTGCCCCGAGTGGCCCTTCGGTTCGACCGCGTCTCCCA